>CBFGPY010000001.1:0-26874 GCA_965650755.1 uncultured Chromatiaceae bacterium
TCGCAACTTATGTGCTGCTGGTGCTGGTGTATTCGGCGAATAACCTGCCCTACTCGGCATTAAGTGGCGTGCTGACCGGCAATATGGCCGACCGCAACAGCTTGTCGGCGTACCGTTTTGTCGCCGTGATGGTGGCGCAGTTTATTATTCAGGCGCTGTTGTTGCCGCTGGTACTGATTTTGGGCGACGGTGATAAAGCCGTCGGTTTTGAAAATACCATGACGCTGTTTGCCTGCGTCGGTATTGTGTTTTTCCTCATTACTTTTATCACCACCCGCGAGCGGGTGCAGACCATTGCCGCACAGTCGTCCAGTATCCGCCAGGACATTGCCGACCTTTTGCACAACAAACCCTGGCTCATTATGCTGATTTTGACAGTGCTGGTGTTTATCACACTGGCGCTCAAAGGCGGCATGTACATCTTTTATTTTGAGAATTATCTGGATGATACCAAGGTCGCCGCTTTCCTGCAGGATATTGGTTTTAATGGTTTTATTGCCGGTTTAAATGCTGTACTGACCAGTATGGGGTTAACCGAATTTTTATGGCCAAAAGATGCGGCGACTTCCGGTTTTAGCCTGTTTAACGCCGGCGGTATTATCTGCATGATTTTCGGTATCGGCTTTTCCAAACCACTGGCTGACCGCTTTGGTAAACGCGATGTATTTGCCTCGGCGCTGTTTGTCTCGACGCTGTTTATTCTGGCCTTTTACCTGTTTCCGTCGGACGCCATCGGTCTGGTGTTTTTATCGCAAATTCTGCACGGCTTTTTCTACGGCATCACCATTCCGCTGTTATGGGCGATGATCGCCGACGTGGCTGATTATTCCGAATGGAAAAACCACCGCCGCGCCACCGCCATTATTTTTTCCGCAATGATTTTTGGTCTGAAGCTGGGCCTGTCGATTGGCGGTGCTTTAGTTGCCGGCATTCTGGCCAACGTGGGTTATGACGCGAGCCTTGCCACACAAAGCGCGGACACCATCGAAGGCATCAAATTATCCGTCAGCCTGTATGCCGCGCTGCCGTTTTTACTCGGCGTTGGCATCGTTTGCCTGTACGAAATCAACAAACAGCAAGAAAGCCAGATTGAGCAGGAGCTGAGCGCCCGGCGCGCGGCGGCACAGCTCGCGACTGAATAACCAAGAGAGTGATTGAGATGTCTGAATACAGCGCTGAACAGCTGAATAAACTCAAGCAAACCGCCATTTCGACTGATTTGGTTGAACATATCTACACGGCAGACCCGTCTGCCCATGTGTTTGACGGCCGCATTTATATTTATCCGTCGCACGACATCGACGCCGGCATTCCGTTTAACGACAACGGCGATCATTTTGGCATGGAGGATTACCATGTGTTGTCGCTGGCCGCGCCCGGCGAGCCGGTCACCGACCACGGCGTGGCGCTGCATGTCAAAGACGTGCCCTGGGCCGAGCGGCAAATGTGGGCGCCGGATGCAGCCTGTAAAGCTGGACGGTATTACCTGTATTTCCCGGCGAAAAAAGCCGACGGAATCTTCCAGATTGGCGTGGCAGTCAGCGACAGCCCAAGCGGCCCTTTCACGCCACAACCGGCACCAATAACCGGCAGCTATTCGATTGACCCGGCGGTTTTTGCCGATGATGACGGTGAATATTATCTGTATTTTGGCGGCATCTGGGGCGGGCAACTGCAACAGTACCGCGACAACCAATGGCAGGCTGAACATCAGGAGCCCGCAGCGACTGAACCAGCGTTAGGCCCACGTGTGGCGCGTCTGCGCGACGATTTACTCGAGTTTGCCGAAGCGCCGCGTGAAGTGCTGATTGTCGATGAACAAGGGAAGCCGCTGCTCGCCGGGGATAACAAACGGCGTTTTTTTGAAGCGTCCTGGCTGCACAAATATCAAGGCAAATACTACTTCTCCTACTCCACCGGCGACAGCCACTTGTTGTGTTACGCCATAGGTGATAACCCGTACGGGCCTTTCACCTATCAGGGCCATATTCTGGAACCTGTGGTTGGCTGGACGACGCACCACTCCATCGCTGAGTTCGAAGGCAAGTGGTATCTGTTTTACCACGACTCGATTTTGTCAGGCGGTGTCACGCACCTGCGCAGCATCAAAATGGCCGAACTGCAGTATGACGCTGAAGGTCGCATTGTGCCGCTGAAACCATACCGGGATTAACAGAACCGGTACGCCGGTACAGGAGAGTTTTGTGCGAACTTCGATCCTCAGTGCTGTATCTGCAGCGCTCCTGAGCCAGACCCCGCTGCACGCGGCGACAACATTGCCCTATCAGGACCCGGCGCGTTCGGTCAGCGAGCGCACCGAAGACTTGCTGCAGCGCATGACGCTGGAAGAGAAACTGGCGCAGTTACAGAGCGTCTGGCATCAGCGCCGGCAAATGGAAGATATCAGGCTGCAGTTTGTGCCGGAACAAGCTGCCCAGCTAATGCCGCATGGCATTGGCCATATCGCCCGGCCCAGCGAATTTAAAACTCCAAAACAGACCGCCGAATTTAATAATGCGGCGCAGCGCTGGCTGCGCGACCACACCCGGCTTGGCATTCCGGCGCTGATGCATGAAGAAGCGCTACATGGTTTTGTCGCTTTTGATGCCACCAGTTTTCCGCAGGCGCTGGCGCTTGCCAGCAGCTGGTCGCCGGAGGACATACAGGCGATGACCGCGGTCGCCGCCCGGGAAATGCGCGCCACCGGCGCGCACTGGGCCTTATCACCGGTGCTGGATATTGGCCGCGACCCGCGTTGGGGACGGATTGAAGAAACGCTCGGTGAAGACCCTTATCTGGTGTCGGCTTTGGGTGTGGCGGCGATTCGTGGCCTGCAGGGCGAGCCCGCGGCCAAAGACGGCTGGCACCAGCCTTTTGCCAAAGACAAAGTTGTCGCCACGCTGAAGCATTTAACCGGTCATGGCCAGCCTCAGGCTGGTGTCAACACAGCACCGGCCCATATCGCGCCACGGGAGCTGGCCGAAGTATTTTTAACGCCGTTTGAAGCTGCGGTGAAACTGGCGCATGCCGCCAGTGTGATGCCGTCTTATAACGAGGTCGATGGCCTGCCTTCGCATATCAATCAGCAGTTATTACATGATGTGGTGCGCAAGCAGTGGGGTTTTCAGGGCGCTGTGGTCAGTGACTATTTTGCCATTCAGGAACTGCGTAGCCGCCATCAGTTGTTTGCCGATGACGCTGAAGCTGCCAAAGCGGCGCTGCTCGCCGGCGTCGATATGGAAACACCAGATCCGAAAGCCTACCCGCTGTTGGCGCAGCAGGTCAAAAGCGGCGCGCTGGATATTGCGGTGATAGACACGGCGGTGCGCGCCGTGCTTAGGTTAAAATTCCGCCTCGGTTTATTTGAACAGCAGGCAGTCGACGCCACAGCGGCGGATGGTGCGCTTGGCGACACAGAAAGCCGTAAGTTGGCACAAAGCGTCGCCGAAAAATCAATAGTGCTGCTGAAAAACGACCCTGTGCCTGCCATGGGTGGACAGGCCACCTTGCCGCTGGATGCCAGCAAAATCCAGCATCTGGCCGTGATAGGCCCACACGCCGATGAAACGCTGTTAGGCGGTTACAGCAGTATTCCGCGCCAGACTGTTACTGTATTGCAAGGCCTGCAGCACGCTCTACAGGTCAAACGGCAAGGCAAAGCCAAGGTCAGTTTTGCCCGTGGCGCCCTCATCAGCACGAATAACTTTTTGCAAACTAAGGGCGTCGCAACTGCTGACAGCACTGACACCTCCAGCACCAACGCCTTAGCCGCCGCAGCGGCACTGGCGCTGCAGCAACGCAGTCAACAAGCCGGCACTTATTCGATGCTGCGCTGGAACCATGATGATACTGTCGCAGCTGACCCAGTGGAGAACGCCCGGCTGCGTTCCGAAGCGGTCGCTTTGGCCAAAACGGCGGACGCTATAGTGCTGGTGCTGGGTGAAAACGAAGGCTTAGCGCGCGAGGCCTGGGCCGATAAACATTTAGGCGATCGCACCACGCTGGAATTAAGCACCGATCAGCAACTGCTGGCAGCGCAAGTGCTGGCCGCCGCCGGCAACAAACCTGTGGTGCTGGTGCTCAGCAATGGCCGGCCTTTGGCACTTGGCAAGCTGGCAACCACAATGCCGGCTATTGTCGAAGCCTGGTATCTGGGCCAGGAAACCGGCACCGCAGTGGCGAATGTGCTGTTTGGCGAGGTGAACCCATCCGGCAAATTGCCGATCACTTTTCCGCGTAGCGCTGGCCATATTCCACAGTTTTACAATCACAAAGCATCGAGTAGCCGCGGTTATCTGCACGACGATATCAGCCCGCTGTACCCCTTTGGCCATGGCCTGAGCTACACCGAATTCAGTTACAGCGATTTGCAAATCGACACGCCGCAGGTGCGCGCCGGCGGTGAGGCCAGCATTCGCCTGCGCATCAAAAACAGCGGCAAACGTGCCGGCACTGAAGTGGTGCAGCTTTATGCGCAGGACCCGGCAGCAAGCGTGACCCGGCCGGTACAACAACTGGTTGGTTTTGCCAGGGTCAGCTTAGCGCCGGGCCAAAGCGCGCAGCTGCAATTTACCCTGCCGGTCAATCAACTGGCATTCCTCGACAGCCGGATGCGTTGGGTGGTGGAACCGGGTGAGATCCGGGTGATGCTTGGCAGCTCGTCGGCAGATGTGCGTCTGCGTGGCGCTTTTAACATCGAAGGTGCGGTGACTGATATCGGCGACGGCCGGGTGTTACAAAGCCGCGTTGTCGTGATTGACTAATTTACCGTAATGAACACTTACTACCAAACGGCCAACGACCAGACGGCGAGCCAGCCGACATCAGGAGAATCTATGCAAAAAGAACTCAGCGCCGGCTTGCTGTTATCTGCCAGTCTTATCATCAGTGCCTGCGGTAAAGCGCCGGCGCCGCAGCCAGCGACAGCACCAACAGAAACCGCAGTCGCGAACGCGGCAGCGCAAGCAAAAATTCAGCCAGAGAACTGGCCGTTACAGCCATCGCCTATCGCCCGCCAACCGGCGGTCGAGGAAAAAATCAAAGCGCTGCTGGTGCAGATGAGCCCGGCACAAAAAGTCGGTCAGTTGGTCCAGGCCGACATCGCCTCGGTCACACCGCAGCAGGTGCGGGATTATTATCTCGGCAGTGTGCTAAACGGCGGCAACTCAGCGCCCGGTCGTGATAACCGCGTGGGCCCCAAAGCCTGGCTGGAACTGGCCGATGCGTTCTGGCAGGCCAGCACCGACACCAGCGACGGCCGGCCTTATATCCCGGTGATGTGGGGCACAGACGCGGTGCATGGCCACAGCAATGTCAAAGGCGCAATTATTTTCCCGCATAACATTGGTTTAGGCGCGATGCGCGAACCGAAACTTCTGCGCAAAATCGGCCAAATCACGGCGATTGAAATGCAGGTGACCGGCCTCGACTGGACTTTTGCCCCGACTATCGCAGTGGTGCGCGACGACCGCTGGGGCCGCACTTATGAATCTTATGGCGAAGATCCGGCGCTGGTCGCCTCCTACGCGCCGGAAATTCTGCAGGGTATTCAAGGCGTTCCGGGTAGCGCCGACTTCCTGCGCGGCAACCATATGCTGGCGACCGTCAAACATTTCCTTGGTGATGGCGGCACTGTCAACGGCAAAGATCAGGGCGACAATCAACACAGCGAAGCCGACTTACGCGACCTGCATGGCCTGCCCTACTACAGTGCGATTAAAGCCGGCGCGCGCGTGGTGATGGCCTCATACAACAGCTGGTACGGCGAAAAAATGCATGGTTTTGCGCCAATGTTAAGTGACGTGCTGGTCGGCCGCATGGGCTTTGACGGCTTTGTTGTCGGTGACTGGAACGGCCATGGTCAGGTCAAAGGCTGTACACCGACCGACTGCGCCAATGCGTTAAACGCGGGCCTTGATATGTTTATGGCGCCGGACAGCTGGCAGAAGCTTTATGACAACACGCTGGCACAAGTCAAAGACGGCCGTATTTCGATGGCCCGCCTCGATGAAGCAGTCAGCCGCGTGCTGCGCATCAAAGCCGAAATGGGCTTATTTGAGCAAGTGCAACCGTCCAAACGCCCGCTCGCCGGCAAGTTTGAGCTGCTCGGCAGCGCTGAACATCGGGCTGTAGCGCGTGAAGCGGCGCGTAAATCATTGGTCTTGCTGAAAAATAACCAGAAACTGCTGCCGTTAAAAGCCAATAGCAAAGTATTACTGGCCGGTGATGGCGCCGACCATATCGGTAAACAAAGCGGCGGCTGGACTTTAAGCTGGCAAGGCGCCGGCAATAAAAACAGCGATTTCCCCAATGGTGAATCCATTTATGCCGGCTTAAAAACCGCACTTGCAGCCGGTGGCGGCAGCGTCGAACTCAGTGAAAACGGCCGTTTCAGCCACAAGCCGGACCTCGCCATAGTAGTATTTGGCGAAGAACCTTATGCCGAATTTGTCGGTGACCGCGCCCATCTGGCGTTTGATGACAGCCGCGCACTGCAAATCCTGACCGAACTCAAAGCGCAGGGGATTCCGACTGTGTCGGTGTTTTTATCCGGCCGGCCTTTGTGGGTGAATCCGGAGCTGAACCAGTCCGATGCTTTTGTTGCCGCCTTTTTACCGGGCACTGAAGGCGGTGCTATCGCCGATGTGCTGGTACGGGCGCCGGATGGCCAAATCCGTTTTGACTTCCAGGGCAAACTGCCATTCTCCTGGCCAGCCGACGCTACCGGCAAGCCGCTGAATATCGGCGACGCCGACTACAAGCCGCAGTTCGCTTTTGATTATGGCCTGACTTATCAGAATGATGTTGTGGTCGCTAAACTCAGTGAAAACTCCGGCATCAGCGCCGATTTGGTAGTGAATTTCAGCCGATACCTGCATGCCGGCAAAGCAGTGAATCCATGGCAGCTGCAGTTACAGGAAGGCGAGAGCAGCACCGTGGTGACAGATCCGCAGCAACAATCGGCCACTGGCGCGCTCACCGGCAAAGCAACAGACCGGCTGCAGCAAGAAGATTCTATCCTGCTGACATTCAGCGCCCCGGCCACTGCGGCCATCAGCCATGCCCAGCAGCAAAGCATAGATCTGGCCCGTCAGGCCAACGGCGATATGGTGCTGGAACTGGAATATCAGCTCTTAGCAATGCCGGAACAACAAAGCAAAGTGCAGCTCGGCATGCGCTGCGTATCGGGCCAGCCAGGCTGTGAAACTTTACTCGACTTCAGCGCTTACTTCGCCAAACAGCAAGGGCAAGGCTGGCAACAACTGAAGATCCCGCTGCGCTGTTTCACTGACAGTAACAAAGCTTTTGATCTGACTAAAATCAGCCATCCGTTACTGATCAGTGCCGGCAAAGGCCTGCAAATCCAGCTGGCCCGGGTGCGCTTGACGGAGAACGAAGGTAATGGCATTTGTGGTGGTTAAACACCGCTGTATGCCGGGTTCTGTAGATTGGGGCGACCGCTTTGAGCGAAAAGCAGATCTATAAATGCCTGATTTTCGAAAAAACTAAATGTCCGCTTTGCTGCGGTTGCGGACATTTGTGAAACGTTCTGTACGGCGGCGCTATCGCTTGCTCGTACCTACTCGCTAATTGAGATCGTAGGTATCGGCAAGCGAAGCGTCGCCGTACAAGGTTCACATTCGATGACTGCAATTAACACAAAACGTTCGCTCAAAATGACTAGGTATTAATGTCCGCAACTAGCACAAAGCTCAATTACAGTTCAGATATAGATCGGCAACCCTCAAACGCAAAGAACAAAACACTTCTCCAAAACTACACTGATGGCGCGCCTCCGCTACAAACACAATTCCGATTGATATAACTGCGCCATTCGCCAACGAAACCTCCTGACAATTATCACCCACTCTTGCTGATAGCTAACACTGTAGTGGTCAAGTAATACCGGATAGACGGCGGTACTGTCCCCACCTTGTAGCCGTGCACCTGTAGCCGATTGCGAGCAATCAAAGGCAAGCCGCGAAATCAGGCCAGCCAATCAAGTTCAATTCAACTCTGCCAGACGCTGATTAATGCGGTGTCTGGACTCGTCGTCCGGAGCTCTGGCCAGCAACCCGCTGAGATAAAGCGACTGGGCTTTATTGAATGCTTTGTCAGCACTCACCACCACATCAGGCTGGACACCAACCCCCTCCCAGTCTGTTTTTGTGATGGGGCTGATCGAGCGGCCACTCGGTACCACCATGGCAAAATGGTCCGTTAAGCGGTGCTCTGAACCAGGATGCGCGCCACCGCTGGTCACTTCTCCGACGACAGTGGCGCGTTTGAGATTTTTCAGCGCATAAGCGAAGTCTTCAGCTGCCGAGAAGGTGTCGTGGCTGGTTAACAGATAAACCTGTTTCTTGCCGCCGTAGCCTGGGCCCGCGGGTGTCTCAGTCCAGAATTGCGTGGTCTTGTCCGAAGCCCGGTCATAAATGTCGTTCAGACGGGTTTTCTGCTCAAATAAATAACTGGCCAGCTTCGCCACAGTGGCTGGTTCGCCGCCGAAATTAGCACGTAAATCAATGATCAGAGCATCAGTGTCAGCCAGCAGGCTCATGGCTGCCGCAAATTTGCCCGTCGCACCTTCCGGCACACTGAAAGCCCGCAAGTCGAGATAGCCGATGTTATGCGGTAACCGTTCAACCCGGTAGACGCCAAAATTGTGCCGGCGTTCCTGCGCCAGGCGTTCCGCAGTGCCGGAGTCTTCTTGCGCTGCAAATTCAGCTTCCGGTGGCAATTTCTCGGCGCTATACGCCAGGTCCAGGTGCAGATCGCCGCTAATACGCCGCAGATCCGCAGTCAATGTTGAGGCGAATTTTTCTGCACTGCTGATGCTGTTGTAGGCACCGCTTTGTTCACGACCACGCAATTCAGCGGTCATGGCTTGCGCTTTGTCCGGAAACACGTAGTAGCGCTGCAGGTGTGCAATCACCTGCCCGAGAAGTTGCTGCCGCTGCGCTGCGTCAAGCACCATATCCGGTTGTGCCGGTGCCGGTGGTTGTTGCGGGTCCGCGCCCCATACCGTGCTACAGAATAATACGGCGACCGTGCTAGCGGTGATAACAGCTTTGCTTATGTTGTTCATTGTAAATTTTCCTCGGCCAGCAAAATGCGCGCATCAGCGATACGCTCAGCAAATGGTTTGATTTCAAGCGCGGCGAGTGCGCCGGCAATTGCTTCTGACAGCGGCAATGGTGTATCCCGATCCAGACTGTCCGCGGCAAGGTTTGTTGCAGCCCAGCAAGCCTGCATTTTTGGATAAAGCGCCCGGCCTTTTTTGGTCAGCCGGATCAATCGTTGCCGGGCATCGTCCGGTGCCGGCTTCATGCTGACCAGTCCATCTTTGACCATCAGCCCTATCGTTTGCGTCGCGGCCGGTTGAGTGATGCCGGCTGCGCTGGCAATCTGACCAAGCGTGCAGGGTTCACCTGCGGCCAGTGCGCGGAATACCGGTGTATATCGCGGCCGGGTCTCGATGCCGGCTTGGGTGTAAGCGTCCTGCACAGCGCCGTCCAGCAGTTCGATCAAATGGCGTAATTGAGTACCAAGAGTGGGTTTCATCAGCAAACCTTACGAATGAACATCGATTGCAAATAAATAACATGACTTATATAAGCAGTAAAGTATTTTTTTGAAAAACCCATATGCGACATGGGTTTAAATAGTGTTTTACATGGGAGAATATTCGGATTTACCTGCAGCAGAACACAGCTATTTAGGCCAGCGTTGCAATTCACTCCGGTGTATCTGTTGCTTTTAACGATGGCTGTCCAGTGAATGAATAGAAATTTGTCTAATTGTGTACGCCACGTGGTGGCCAGCACGCTGACGCTCGCACGTACCTACGCGAAAATTAGGATTTTAGGTACGGTCAGCGCAGCGCCACCGTACGAACAGTCAAGATACATCACATATCTTGATTGTCCGCTTTTTGTACAAAGCTCACTGACAGACCCGATATTAATCAGCAGCCCTCAGCTGCAAAGAGCAAAATCTATCAGCAAAACGACTCTGATGGTGCGCCCCCACTACAGGCACAATTTCCGCTGCTTTAAATGCCCCACATGCCCCCAACTCCTGACAATTGTCACCCGCTCTTGCTGATAACTGACACTGCAGCCGCCGCCGGCATTTCGCGATGATAGCTGCAACAACGCCAGGGTGGCGTTTTTCAGGAGCACACAACATGAAAAGCACGACACACTCTTTATCGACAAACTCTTTGCGTCTGACCTTACGCTCAGTCTTTTTACTGGGCGCTTTGGCGGTAAGTCAGCTGGCGCCGGCGGCTGAACCCGTGACAGATCCGCTGAGCGCGATTGACCTCGCCAGCCAGCAACTGGATGTGCAGGCGCTGCAGCAATTCAGCCAGCAGGCACAGGATGATTATCAGTTTGCTTATGCGCAGTATCGCTTGGCGGTTACGGCATCAGTGCGGGCCGATGAAGCGGTGTTAAAACCGGCGCTGACAGCTGCCACCGAGCGGCTGGAGCAGCTCATCGCCAGTGAACCAGCGCCGACCTTAAAAGCCGAAGCACTGGCCCTGCTGGCGCTGACCCGCGGTATGCAGGCCGGTTATTACCCGATTAAAGGCATGTATTACGGCCAAAAGTCAGGTAAGGCGCTGGATGCAGCCACCGCACTGCAACCGCAGAACCCACGCGTGACGCTGGCTGCCGCCATTCTGGCCTATCAAACACCCAGCTTGTTCGGCGGTGATAAAAAAGCCGCGCTGCAACACGCCAATGCAGCGATCAACGCCTTTGCCGCGCCTTGCCAGAATATTTGCTGGGGTCAGGCCGAAGCTTATGTCTGGCGCGGACTAGCAAAAAAAGAAGCCGGTGATTTGGCTGGCGCCAAAGCCGACTGGCAGCAGGCGCTGCAACTGGCGCCGGACTATGGCTGGGCCAAACAACTGCTGCAGGGTGTCTGATCCTGCCAATAAAAGCGCTCGGTGTTATGAAATTTCACCGGGCGCTGACCTTTCCTGCCAACCCCGTTGCCTGCCATCACAGACCTGTTAGTCTGGATACTTCTGCCGGAAAAACTTCAACGGAACTGTCTGATGCCTAAGCTGTTTTTTACCCTGATGCCCGCACTGTGCCTGGCATTGCTGTTCTCAAGCGCCAGCCAGGCCGACATCCGCCTGCCCAAACTCATCAGTGACCATCTGGTCTTGCAACGGGACCAACCGCTGCCGCTTTGGGGTTACGCCGCACCGGGTGAACAGGTCACAGTCCGGCTCAACAGCACGGCAGCAGGCACTGCCACTGCAAATCAGAACGGCCGCTGGCAACTGACGTTACCACCACAACAAGCCGGAGGTCCGCATCTGCTGGAATTTCAGGGCCAAAACCAGCTCAAAGTGCAGGATGTTTATTTTGGCGATGTGTTTGTCGCCTCCGGTCAGTCCAATATGGAACTGACCATGGCGCGGCTGGAAGAGGCCTACCCGGCAGACCTTGTGAGCGCCAACTATCCGCTTATTCGCCAGTTTAATGTGCCGCAACGTTATGATTTTAAAGCGCCGCAGCAAGATTTCAGCGACGGCAGCTGGCTGGTCGCAAGCCCATCAACTATTCAGCATTTCTCCGCACTGGCGTTTTATTTTGCCCGCGATTTACAGGCGCACAGCAAAGCAGCCATTGGCATTTATAACGCGGCTTTGGGTGGTTCACCGGTTGAATCCTGGCTGGATGAGTCGACGCTTAAACAGTTTCCGGATGCGTATCAGCTGGCGCAGATTTATAAAAGCGACAGCTTAATCCGCGACATTGAAGCGGCGGATCAGGCGAAAAACAGCCGCTGGTATGGCGATTTACATCAAAACGACGCGGGGCTGCATGCCAAAACGCCCTGGTATTCGCCGGCGCTGGATGACAGCCAATGGGCCGATTTTAGCGTACCCGGCTACCGGCAAGACGC
Source organism: uncultured Chromatiaceae bacterium (assembly GCA_965650755.1). Classification (GTDB taxonomy): domain Bacteria; phylum Pseudomonadota; class Gammaproteobacteria; order Enterobacterales; family Alteromonadaceae; genus Pararheinheimera. Next base: position 11,929 of record CBFGPY010000001.1, read on the forward strand.
TTTCACCGGTGTGTGGTGGTTGCGCAAAAGCCTGCACTTAACAGCAGAACAAGCGGCGCAGGCGCGGATTCTCCGGCTCGGCTCTATCGTTGACGCCGAAGAGGTGTACGTCAACGGCAGCCAAATCGGCAATACCACTTATATGTATCCGCCACGGCGTTATCCGCTGCCACAAGGCCTGCTCAAAGCCGGCGACAACCTGATTGCAGTGCGGGTGACTGTCACCAACGGCGCGCAGAACCGCAGTGGTTTTATCCCGGATAAACCTTATTGGCTTGGCACAGATGCCAATAAAATCGACTTGACCGGCAACTGGAAAATGCAGTCCTCGGCAACGGCCAAAGCACTGCCGATGGATGCTTTTATCCGCTGGAAGCCGCTGGGGCTTTATAACGCCATGATTGCGCCACTGCAAACACTGCCGGTCAAAGCAGTGCTGTGGTATCAGGGCGAATCTAATGTCGGTGCTTATCAGCAGTATGAAGCGCGTTTTCGCGCCATGATCCGGCAGTGGCGCGCCCAGTGGCAGCAGCCTGAATTACCGTTTTTATATGTACAACTGGCAAATTATCTGCCCAAGCAGACAACACCGCTACACAGCAGCTGGGCCGGCCTGCGCGAAGCTCAGGCGGCTGTGCTCACCGAGCCTAAAACTGCCATGGTGGTGGCTATTGATACCGGCGAGTGGAATGATATTCACCCGGTCGACAAGCGTACGCTCGGCAGCCGGATGGCACTGGCAGCAAGGGCGGTGATTTATGGCGAAAAGATTGCCTATCGCGGGCCTGAATTACACAGTCTTCAACAGCAGGACAGTTCACTGCTGCTGAGTTTTAATCACATTGAACAAGGTCTGCGACTAAAACCAGGTCAGGCTTTTGCCATTGCCGGCGCCGATGGTCAGTTTGTCTGGGCAGATGCACGGTTAAAGGGTAATCAGATCTGGTTGTCACATCCACAAGTACTAACCCCAACCCAGGTCCGTTATGGCCACGCCGACAATCCGGACGCCGTGTTATACAACAGCGCTGGTCTGCCCGCGTCGCCCTTTAGCGCACAGTTGCAGGAAACTGAGCACTGAACGACTGACGCTACTACCAGTGTCACGGCGGCGCACTGCCCTTTGCTGCAGCGGCGTCTGACAACTGAAATACCGGCGAGCGGTCCATATAATTTTTAATCAGCTGGCGCGATGGCGGGCTTAACCAATCTAACAGCGCGGCCCGGTATTGCGGGTCCCGCCGCAGCGTATGCAATGCCTGGTTGACGGCTTTGATCTGCGCTTTGGACTGATCACTGATACTGCAGGCGACATAGACTTCAGCCACCAAAGGCAAGCCTTTCAGCGCGATGGAACGTAAGGGCACGCCCTGTTTTTGCTGAGCCAGATAATACATCCGGTCAGCATACTCCAGCACATAATCTGCCCGGTTGGCATTGAGCATCTGCACCAGATCGGTTTCAGTCGGCGACACTTGCAGCAACTCTGATAAATGCGCTGCGATAGGTGCCGGATAGGTGCGTTGTTGCTCGACCATACCGCGCCAGGTTTGCTGAAATAACCAATCCAGATCAACCGCAGCACTGCCCTGCAATTGTTGCCAGAGCGGGTGATCGGCGCGGGCCACCAGTTGCAGATTCGGAATAGCAGCAGCAACTTCAGAAAACTGCAAAAACGTCTGGCGCTGTGGTGTTTTCAGTAAGCCAAACAGGCAATGGGTAATTTGTTGTTGCATCATTTGCTGACGCATCGTCAGCGTGGAGATATGCAGCTGATGCTCGTACTGCGGCAGTGCAGCGATCAGCCGGTTCAGCATCACATCATAAGCGCCCAGCCCCTGCATCGGGCCTTGCAGAATATTAACCGGCGGCCAGTCACGGATATACCAGTCAATGCTGTCTGCGTGCGCCAACGGCAGGACACTGAACACTGCAAATAAACAGGAACGCAGTTTGTACATACCAACCTCAACAGTTGACCACACCGCTGTTTAAATAGCATACACAAATTTCTGAATCGATAAAGCCCAGCGCTGGCGATTATTTGCTCAGCGGCGGAATTTATGCTGTTGCATTTGGCTCAGATAGGCCAGCAAGGCTTCAATCTCTGTGTCGCTGAAATGGCCAAAAGCCGGCATCTTCGACTGATAACGATAGGATTCAGGGTTTCGGATAAATGCTTTTAAATCAGATTTTTGCCAGTACTCGGTGACGTTTTTCGGCGCGTTCAGTTCAGGCCCCAATACACCGCCCTGCAGATTAATCGAATGGCATTTCAGGCAGTTTTGCTGAAACAGCTGAAACCCCTGCCGCACTTGCGCCGTGGCATTGTCAGGCGGCAGTACCCGCTGATAACGGTCGCGAAAGCGGATTAACTCAATTTTGACCAGCTGATAGGGCCAGGCATAATGCTCCGCGGCTTTGCCTGCGCCGGGCCACACCAGATAAAAAGGTGCCGGCGATATCATCGCTTTGCCCTGCGCCAGCGAGGCAAACTGAAAATCTGCCAAACCGGCTTCGGCAAATACCAGCATAGCCTGATGCTGACTGAGCTGAGAGGCATTGAGTGTCGGCGCATAACCATCGCTGGCGGTCAGCACCAAAGTGTCTTCGGCCTGCAGTGGCGGAAAGCCGGTTTTATTTAACAAGGTCGCAAAGTCGAAGCCACGAAAGCTCTTTTGGGTTTCATAAGAAGGATCAGCCAGCGTGACCTGTTGCACCTGCAGCAATTGCTTTAATTCCGCCAGCGTCCAGCTGTGACTTTGCCCGCTATGGACTGTGGTCAGCACCGGGTCTGCCAGCAGCGGCCAAAGCCAGCAACTGAAAAAAAGCAGCCACATTTTCATCGTTTTTCCCTCAAACTATTGCTGGTGTCATTAAGCCGCCCGGTCGTTACAGGGTCAAGCCTTCATCGCTGAATTATCCCCGTTGGTCACAGCCTTCGCTATCAACCGCGTTTGCTGTGCCAGTCTTTTCGCAACCTCTCCCACTCTTGCAAGGATTGACCGATGAAAGCATTGTACCTGAGTGTTCTGGCTGCCATGAGTTTGCAGCTGTCCGCTGCTGATCTCAACCTCAGCGGCCGCAGTGCCGCTGACTTAAAACGTGACCTGACCAGCAAACCGGTGGAAACGCTGGCACTACTGCCAGTACAACCCGGCCAGCAAGTGTTGGATTTATTTGGTGGTGATGGTTATTACAGCGAATTAATGGCGCAGTTAGTCGGGCCTTCCGGCAAAGTGCTGCTGCACAACAATCAGGCTTACCTGAAATTTGTCGGGGCGCGGTTACCGGAGCGGCTGAAAGATGGCCGTTTGCCCAATGTCGTACGCTATGACCGCGAATCAGAGGCGCTGGATCTGGCACCCGCTAGCCTGGATGGTGTGTTATTTGTGATGGGCTATCATGATTTTTACCACAAATCCGAAGGCTGGGCGGTTTCGCGTGACCAGGTGCTGAACCAGATTAAAACCGCATTAAAACCAGGTGGTTACATGCTGGTTGTCGACCATCAGGCCAAACCAGGCTCGGGCCACAGCGCCGCGCAGGAATTGCACCGCATTGACAAGCAGGCGGTTATCGCCGAATTAACCGCAGCCGGTTTTGTGCTGCAACAACAAAGTGATGTGCTGCACAACAGCGCCGATGATCACAGCCTGATGGTGTTTGACCCGGCGATCCGCGGTAAAACCGATCGCTTCACTTTGGTGTTCAGCAAGCCATAGCACCACATTATGGCGAGACAACCGGTTGAAACAACGGGTCTTCCGCAATGATTGCATGCAGTTCCTGGCGGGATAGTTCACGTAATTGCTGCAGCCAGGCCTGTTGGTAGACACTGCTGTGGCGCAGCTGCGCCAGCGCCTGATTTATCGCGGCGATTTCACCAGCAGCCTGCGCCGATTTTTGACAAGCGACATAAACAGGCACAGCTGGCGCTTCGCCGACAATCCGCGCATAGCGTAATGACACTGTTGGATGACGGTTTGCCAGCCAGTGGATCCGATCTGGATACTCAATGACATAATCGGCACGCCCCATTTTCAGCATCCCGACCAAATCGGTTGAACTGTCGGAAACCTGCAGTAGTTTACCGGCGAATTGCTGCACATGGCTGGGATAGAACCTTTTGTACTCCACCATTCCGGTCCAGGTTTGCTGCAGCAGTTTTGCTAATTCGATCGCAGCACCGACATCATTCGCCTGCCACAGCGGATGATCGGCCTTCGCCACCAATCTTAACGCCGGCGAGTAAAACGCAATGTCAGAGAACAGCATTTTTTCCTGCCGTTCGGCCGATTTCAGCACACCGAACAAACAATGCGGGATGCCTTGCTGCATCAGTTGCTGGCGTTTGATCAGGGTGGCGAATAATTGACGATGTTGATACTGTGGCAAAGCAGCGATCAACTGGCTCAGCATCAAATCATAAGATCCCTGCCCGGCATCCGGGCCTTGCTGGATATTAAACGGTGGCCAGTCACGCACATACCAGTCGATCGCCAGAGCCTGCCAGCTGAAGCTACTTAACAACAAGCTAAAAAACCAAAACTTTAACATCTGCATCCTTGCGGCGTTGTCACATTATCGGGTACTAATATATCGAAAAAGTGTTGCGATACAAGGACAATTTCGCCGATCTGAAGCGCTTTCATCAGGGTTTACTGCCTGGTTCTTTTTGCAGCAATTCGCGCCGGATAATCCACTGTTCATCCGGAGGTAACAGCTGTTGCAAATTGTATTGCGACAGATTGTCCGGCGTCAGTATTTGAATGCTGGGCCCGACCCGCGCGGGTACCTGTTGCTGCTGCAGTAACCGGATCGCGAGGTCTACTGCTATACGAGCCTGCAGCACCGGCGAATCCGTTGCTGCTGCGGCAATACGGCCTTCCCGCAATAGCTCCACCACATCCGGATTACTGTAATAAGCCACCAGTTGCGGCACCGGGCCTTTGGCGCGCACCTGTAATTGCGCCAGAGCACGGATCGCCACCGCATTGGCCAGCACCCAATTGAGCTGCGGTTGTTGTTCAATTAAATCGCGCGCCAGACTGGTCTGATGGAACGCATCCGGCGGGCCATAACCGCCGTGGAACCATTGCAGCTGATGGCGTTGCTGTAGCTGCTCCACCGCCTGCTCTGCGTCCTGCACCCAACCAGCGCCTCTTGGGCCCGGCAACCAGCCAATCTGACCCGGCTCCGGTTTTTGCCGGCGGATAAACTCTAATGACAGCCGCGCCATATCGGCAAAAGACACCACGGAATGCGCACTGATGTCCGGGCTGTCGATGCCGTTAATCAGGTCAATCACCGGCTTGCCTTCGTCTGCTAATTGTTTGATTTCAGCATTCAGGCCGGTCGCATGAATGGCGGCAATGATATAAGCGTCAGCTTGTTTTTGCCGGCATTGCGCCAGCTGTTGTTGTTGCTTCCAGCCAAACTCATAACCACCGGCTTCGTAAATACCCAGCTCAACACCACGGGCAGCGGCCTGCTCGGACAGCCCCCAGGCCACCCCCCACCAATAATGATCTTTACCATGGGGCAATAAAGCACAGATCCGCCACTGCTTAGTGGCTTTTTCCACGGGTTGGTAATCCTGCGGCTGGCCGTCGGCGATCACTTTGGCCGGCCAGATACTTTGTGCCGCCACAACAGGAATTTGCAGGACGACGAACAGCAGCCAGCGGCTGGTGGGAAGTAAAAATTGGCGAACAAAATGGGTTGATCGCATCCCGCATACTCCGGCCTGTCCATTAGCCTGAGCATAGCCAAAACCCGCGAGGTTTTCAGTGGCGACTTTGAAAATAACCGGGTCTGCTGCGCTGAGATAAACCCGGTGATTGCAGTCTCTGGGTCAGCGGGAACCGGTCTGACAACGCGCCGCCAGCTCTGGCTTTTTCTGCCAGGCTTTTAATACGGCCTTGGCGTTACTTTGATACCAGCCATAGCCCTGCTGACGCTCCAGCGACAGCTGATTCACATCAGTGTAAGTCTGGCCATCGCGGTCAAAAAACACCGGTTGTTGTTGTGGCAGGCTGTAAAAACGCGCCCACAGCTGCGCGCCTTTTTTCTCCACCATTTTTGAGCCTGTGTCATGCCGTTGCCAGGCTTTGTCGCGGATTTGATGTTGTTGCAGCCATTGGATACCACTGCACAGCGCCGGCAATACACCCGGGCTATCCACAGCTTTATCCAGCAACAACTGCAACACCGCGGCACTTTCGCTGCTGACCAGACTGATTTGCTCAAACTTGCGCGCGGCCACCGGTTCGCCGCTCAGCGGATGATGCTGCGCTGTCCAGACCGTGCCTTTGCCATCGACCAGCACCTGGGCCGACACCAGCCAGGCCACGCCTTTGGCAAAACCAGCCTGTGCTTTGGCGCGAAGCTCAAGGCTCAGCCACTGATATTCAGGCGCATTGGCAATATCCCACAGCAGGTTCAGCAGGTCTGTCATCACGTTGTCGTTCAGCGTGACCGCATCGTGGTAACTGCCACGCAGCGGATAAGACTGGGCAAAGCCACCATTGGGATATTGCGCCCGCAGCACAAACTGCACGGCGAGTGTCAACGCGCTGCGGATCTGCGCCTGCTCTTCAGCTGTGGCTTTTGGATAATAGGCCGCCAGCCAACGGATTTGTGTGCTGGTGGCGCCATTATCAAAAGTCGGGATGTAGGCTGGTTCTGAACCGGCCAGCTGGCCGGTTTTGCGCTGTTGCTGCATATCCGTGCGTTTACTCCAGCCACCCAACACCGTTTGGTAACTCAACACTGCCTGCAGCTGCGCAGTATTACTGATCCCATCCAGGCCAAAGTTTTTCGCTTTGACTGCCGGCAACGGCGTGCTTAACTGCGCACTTGCCACTTCGGTTTTAAGTTGCTGCTCTAACAAGGCGAAATCCTGCGCCGACCGGGCGTGAAATGCTTGCCAGTCGGCACTCAGCGGCTTGGCGTTGTGCCACAGATCAGGCGTGCCGGCCGCAACGGCCGGCCCTCCTGCGATCCCGGCTGACAACAGAGTGGCGCATACCAAAGCCAGAACGCCTTGTTTCATCAGAAATTCCCCCGGATCCCAACCAGATACTGCCGGCCTGTGAGCAGGTATTCAACCGGCCGTGACGTATACACATCACTCCATTGCTCAGTCGCAGCATTGGTTAAGTTAATGGCTTCAAAGCTCACAGACAAATTGCTGTTAATTTTGTAGCGCGACGAAATATTCAGCTGGCCTTTGTCTTCATAACCACGGCCCCAGTTCCCTTCGTCTTTGTATTTATCCAGGTATTCTTTGATGTAACGTTCGCGGAAGTTGTAAGACAAGCGCGCACTGAAATCATTGTGCTCGTAATACAGCGTCCAGTTGTAGTTGAGCCGCGAGGTTTCTTCCGCCAGCAAGCTAATGACGTTTTTGCTCATAGGGTCAGCCACATCGCGGTTGTAATCAATCCAGGTTAAGTTGGTGGTGACACCAAAACGGTTCCACGGCGCTGGCAAAAAGCTGAACGGCTGTTGATAAATCAGCTCGGCACCACGTACACCTTCAGCCGGCGTATTCAAAAGCTGCGTCACATCCCAGGTTACAGTCGCCGGGTCGCGGGAGCCTAAGTCGATACCGAGGTTTTTCAGTTGGTCCGCATCTAACACTTCCTGGCGCGCCCCTTTACTGAGGCCGGTGATATCTTTGTAAAACACCGCCAAAGCCAGTAACGCTTCTTCGTCAAAATACCACTCGAGCGCAACATCAACCTGATCGGACTCATAAGGCCGCAGCGTCGGGCCTGCGCCCATTTCGATGGTTGCGGTCGGGTCTTTATCATCCGGTGTGTTCACTTTAATCGCCGAGGCTAAATCAGCAATGGCAGGCCTGGTGATAGCACGTGACAGACTTAGCCGCCCGACCAGTTCTTCAGTCAGGTCATAAGCCAGGTTTAAGCTTGGCAGGAAATCTTTGCCGTTACTTTCGGTGTAACGCCAGCCATGACCACCTTCCAGCGCTGCGCCTTCGCCGCGCCCGGCGGTATAGCCATCAGCGTAAATATGGTCCAGATTCACGATACCTGAGGTGTTGGTGTTATCGATGTAACGGCCACCGATATTGCCGCGCAGTTCGCGCCCGGCGAGTTCATAACGAAAATCGAGCTGAACAAAAGCACCTGTGACTTTCTCTTCAATGTCATAAGTGGCGTTATAGCGCTGTTTGGCTTCAAAAAAACTTTCACCGGAAAAGGCTGCCATCACTTTTTGATAATCGGTGGTCAGCCAGCTGCCTGCCGTTAAAGTGGAATTACCCGGAATATCCGCCGCTTTTCCAAAGTGCTGCCCTGCGGCATCCAGTGCAATGCCATACAAGCGGCCTGCAGTGCGGGCTGCCGGTAAACCCAATACCAGCGATTCTGCGGCGTCGCCGCTGGTTTTGTTGGTGGCGGTATTCAGCACTTTCCAGCCGTTGTCATATTGCACGTTGTAGGTGGTGAATTCGCGTTGGTTCAGGCCCCATTTCAGTGTCAGTTCGTCATTTAACTCATACTTGAAATTGACGGTAAAATTAGTATTTTCGCTGTTAATTTGCTGGTTACGGTTACGAACCAAACCAACTTTGTATAAATCAGGATTTAGCATCAACGCCTGTAATTCGGCCTGCGTATAAGTTTTGCCAAAGGCCTGGCCCGGCGCAAAAGCAAAAGCCGGCATGTCCATATTCATGCTACCGCTGCCAATGGCGGTGCCTTTAGTGCCAATCAGGCTGATGGGGTCGATATTGCTGTCATAGCTATAGGCAAAAGTGGAGTTATTGGCATCCAACGCAAAAGTGCGCTGATACGGGATATCCAAATCAGACTTGCCAATCCCGGCAAGGAAGGTCATTTGCAGCGCATCGCTGATTTGCCAGTCGCCAGAAAAGGTGGCCTGATTAAAGTCCGATGTCGACACGTCCTGCCGTGCTTCGGAGCGGATCGGCACCCCGGATAAAGTGCCGGCCACCACAGTGTTGTCAGCGTCCGTCACCAGATTTTCGGCATAAATTTTAGTTTTGCTGGAGACATTACCACGCAGTAGCGCCGAATACTGGAATTCGTCCATAGTGCTGTCGAGTTTGGCGTGCAGCAGGTCAAAGTTCAGCAACAGATTGTCATGCGGCCGGTACTGCGCGGCGGCGGTTAAACCCAGCCGGTCCTGCTGTTTGTTAAAAATCGAATAACGCGGAATACGCGGGATCCACAGCCCTTCCATATTGGCGTTGGTATAAGCACCTTTGGGTTCTAACTGCGTCACCGGTGCTGCGGTTAGTTTATTGCCGGCGTTGCCGGTTTTCCACGACGGATTGTTGACGCTCCAGCGCACTGTGGTGGCGCCTTCGCTTTGCACCAGACCTTCTGAATAAGCGGCGGATAACAGCAGACCAAAGTGGTTGTCCCAGTTTTTGCTGAACATCAGCGAAGCGCGCGGCGTGACTTCAGACGCGACATCGTTGTAACGCGCATTGAGATTATAGGCGAACTTGTCGTCCTGGTACTGAAATGGCCGCGCCGTTTGCAGATTGACGTTACCGGATATACCGCCGTCTTCCAGTTCTGCCGCGGCGGTTTTGTTCACATCAATCTGGGTGAATAACTCAGAGGCAAAGACGTTAAAGTCAAAAGCCCGGCTTTTATTGGCGCCGCCGGAGGCGTCGGTTGCTGCGCCGGCGGATGCTGATTCCATACCGTTAATCGTCGTTTTAACAAAAGTGGCGCCAAGACCACGCAGGCTGATTTGGCGGCCTTCGCCGGCGTCCTGCTCAATAGCAATGCCCGGCACCCGCGCTAAGCTGTCGGCGATGTTTAAGTCGGGGAATTTGCCTAAGTCTTCCGCCAAAATGGTTTCTTTGCTGCCGACTGCTTCGCGTTTGGCGGCTAAAGCGACGTTTAAGCTGCCGCGAAAGCCTGAGACTTCAATCACTTCAATTTCGTCGGCTTTGGTTTTATCCGCTTTTTGCGCACTGGTTGCTTCGGCGATGCTGGTTGTAGTTTTTGCCGTTGCCGTTTGCTGCGCCAGCGCAGGTGTGGCAATCAAGCCAAGCCCCAGCCAGATAGCGTGACTGAGCGCCTGCGAGGCAAATTGTGGCTTTCCCGTTGTTTTTTTATTTTTTGTCATACCCTGTCGTCCTTTCTTGTTGATTTATAGTGTTTTTATTTCTACTTCCTGCGAATAACCACAGCCGTGCGACAGGCGACTGCACGGCTGTGGATGTTGCATTTCTGCAATTTATTTTGCTGTACCGGCACCTGCCACCGGTGGCAAATTCAATTAAAATAAACCGGCTTAAAACAAAAAGTCGGTGGACAGAAACGCCGAATCGCGTCGCTGCACCATGTCGCGCACTAAACTGATGCCAGCCTCATTGCCTTTGGTCGCCACTAAAGTTGGAATGGAAAACTGATGCAAAGCATCCTGTACCGACAAAGTCCCTTCTGCCGAATCTTTGCGGCCGGTAAAAGGAAAGCTGTCCGGGCTGCGCTGGCACTGGCTGTTGATATTGATGCGGCCCACCTGATTGGCAAAAATGTCGACTAATGGGCCTATCGCGCGGCCATCGGTGCCGAAAATACTGAGTTGCTGACCAAAATTGCTGTGGATGACATAGTCGATAACTTCCGCAATATCGTCATATGGCACCACCGGCACCAAAGGCCCGAATTGCTCTTCCTGATACAGCCGCATCGCAGGTGACACCGGATACAACAACGCCGGACGCATCAGACTGCCGGCAAAATCACCACCGCCGCTGTTCACCACTAGCGCGCCATGCGCTTTGGCATCAGCAATTAAAGCCGCCATGGCGTCAGTTTTGCCCGGTTCCGGCAGTGGCGTGATTTGCGCACCAGTCTGCCACGGCATCGCCAGTTTCAGTGCGTCGATTTGCGCCGCCAGCAGCGGTAATAAAGCGGATGCCTGCGCCCGTGGTACAAAGATAATTTTTAACGCGGTACAACGCTGACCATTAAAAGCCAAAGCGCCGGCAATCACTTCTTTGGCAGTTGCGGCAAGGTCGGCACAAGGCAGCACTATCGCCGGGTTTTTCGCATCAAGGCCAAGCACCGCTTTGAGTCGGTGTGGTTTTGGATGCAGGCGTTTTAAATCACTGGCGCCTTTGTTAGTACCGATAAAAGCCAGCACGTCGACTTTGCCACTTTGCATCAGCGCACCGACCGTTTCGCGGCCACGGCCATAAATCACGTTAATAACACCGGCCGGAAAACACTCACGAAAGGCAGCCAGCAAAGGTTCAATCAACAGCACACCGTATTTGGCCGGCTTAAATACCACGGTATTGCCCATCATCAGCGCCGGGATCAGCGTGGTGAAGGTTTCATTGAGCGGATAGTTAAAAGGCCCCATACAAAGCGCCACACCAAGCGGCACGCGGCGGATTTTGCCGAGCACACCTTGTTCAGTGATAAAATGGCTGTCGGCGCGGTCCTGCTGTTTCAGCGCCTGAATAGTGTCGCGGATGTAATCGCAGGTGCGGTCAAATTCTTTGGCAGCGTCCGCAGCATTTTTACCAATTTCCCACATCAATAAACGCACGACTTCGTCACGCTTTTGCGCCATCGCGGCGAGGAATTGTTCAACATGGCGGATGCGCGCTAACAGCGGCATCGTCGGCCATTCGCCACGACCCAAATCATAAGCGCGCACTGCTGCGTCCAGCGCCGTCAGTGCCGCAGCGCTGTCCAGCAGTGGCGTGGCGCCAAGCCGCGCTGCCTCGATTTGGCCGGTGGTCTCATCCCGGATCTGCACCGGACTGAATACTTCCGCCAGTTCACCGGACCAATGACACAATTCACCATCAATCAGATAGTGACGCTGCGCCAGATATCCAGGCGCGGGAAACTCCGCCGCGACTTGCGCGGCGGTCGGGAATAACAAAGCTAACTCAGACATACACAGTTCCTTTTTTTGATAAATAGCGCTGTGTCCGTGGTTGCAATGACGGGTCCGGTCAGCCGGTTAGCCGGCTGCCTGACCTCATTTTCTAAGTGCGCTGTTGCGCCATTTTTTATAACGAATAGTGCGCCTTAAAAGCGCGAAAATTATCCATGCTGACAATAGCGCCGGTGTGTTCGACGACAAACCCGGCAAGCGCCGCCGCCAGCTGCGCAGCCGCTTTGGGCGATTGCCCGGCCAGCCGCGCCGCCAGATAACCACCATTAAAAGAATCACCGGCTGCTGTGGTATCCACCACTTTTTTCACCGTCACTGCCGGCATGGCAAATCTCTCGCCACCAGCCCAGACCACTGCGCCGTCTTTGCCGTTTTTCACCACAATCTCGCCAGTGCCTAGCGCTTTGAGCTGCTTGATCACATCGTCGCAATGTTGCGCGTTAAACAGCACTTTATGGTCGTCCAGGCCCGGCAAGGCGATGTCTGACAAGGCATAAGCGCGCTCAAAAGCGTCGCGGCACTGCTGCACGCTTTGCCACAGCACCGGGCGGTAATTCGGGTCAAAACCGATGTTGACGCCGGCCGCTTTTAATTCCGCCACTAAAGCAAACAAATCCTCGCGGTCGTCCTGCGATAAAATCGCGAGGCTTATACCGGAGAAATAAAACCAGTCGGCGCTGGTCAATGGCGTCACGTCGTTGCGGGCGCGGAACAGCTGCAGCGTTTGTTTGGCGGCCGAACTGTCGCGCCAGTAGACGAAACTGCGCTCGCCAAAAGCGTCGGTATTAATCATGTACAAACCTGGCCGCGCGGTTTTGCTTCTGAGCAACAAACTGCTGCCGAGCTTTTCGTTTTCTACTGCAGCTAACAGCTTATCGCTAATCAGGTCAGTGCCGATGGCAGAAAAAAAGTCGACCTGCACAGCAGGATTCACCCTTTTGAGGTAGACCGCAGTGTTAAATACATCGCCGGCGAAATTCTGGTGATAGACGTTTTCCACCAGCTGATACAGCTCGACCATACATTCGCCGAAAATCACCACGCGTTGCTGTTGTTGTGTTGTTGCCATGAGCAGGCTCCTGTCAGGCTGATTTTTTCAGTAACGGCGCTTTTTTATCGGCTAATACGTTCGCGGCAATTTGCAGCGACTGCTCGGTCAGCCGACGAATAGCGTCATAATCGCCGTTTTGCAGTGCAGCCGCCGGCGTCAGCCAGCTGCCTCCCACGACAAACACATTGGGCAATGCCAGATAATCCGCCAGATTGTTAATACCGATGCCGCCGGTCGGGCAGAACTGCACTTTGGGTAAAATGCTGCGTACCGCTGACAACAACCCTGGCCCGCCACTTAAATGCGCCGGAAAAAACTTCAGCTCGGTTAAGCCCAGTTCATGGGCTGCAGCCATTTCTGTGACGGTCTGCACACCAGGTGCCAGTGGCAAGCCTGTGGCTAACATGGCTTCCAGTAACTTCGTCGTCGCGGCCGGACTGACCAGAAACTGCGCACCGGCCCAGCTGCAGGCCTGCGCCTGTTCAGCGTTTAATACTGTGCCGGCACCGACCAGTAACTCCGGCAATGCAGCGCGAATAGCCGAAATGGCATCCAGCGCTTTGGGCGTGCGCAGCACCACTTCAACCGCTTTGACACCACCTTCCTGCATCGCCCGGGCGATAGCAACGGCCTGCTCAGGCTGTTCGGTCTGAATAATGGGCAGCAGCGGGCTGCCGTTTAATAAGGTCGATAAGGCCTTCATGCATCAACTCCGGGAATAAACTGCGATAAATCGGCGCTGGCGCCGTTCAGGATTGGGCTCAGCTGCTGATAGGCCTGCCAAAGCGCAGAGACAAAAGCGGTCTGATTAATCAGGTCTGCAGCAAAAATGCTGTCGAGCGCTAACCACAGCGGCACATCGGTGCGGGCATCGCCGGTGCACTGCGCGGCCGTAGCCAGTAACAGCGGTGCCAGCGGGTCGACCAGTGCCGGGGCCTGCTCGCCAAGCTGCTGCGCTTGCTGGGCGCGTAAGCGAATAAACTGCAGCCAGCTGGCGATGGCTAAAGCCAGCAAACGCACCGAACGACCGGCCGCTAAGTTGTCGCGGATCACCGGCAACAAGCGCATTTGTAATTTCTGTGAGCCATCCCAGGCGATTTGCGCCAGCAAATGCCGCACCGACGGATTTTCGAAACGGCGGAAAATATCCGCGCTGTATTGCGCCAAATCTAAGCCATCGACCAAAGGTACAGATGGCAGAATTTCGTGGTTGACCAGTTCCTGCACCAGTTGGCTTAACTGCGGCTGCGCCATCGCATCAAATACGGTCTCAATTCTCAGTAAAGAACCGAGGTAGGCCAGCGTTGAATGCGGCGCGTTTAATAAGCGTAATTTGGCTTTTTCAAAGGCGGTGACATCTTTGGTGAAAATCACGCCAACGTCGCGCCAGGCCGGCTGGTCGCCCGGTAATATGTCTTCAACCACCCACTGGCAAAAGGCTTCACGTTTGACCGGCCAGGCGTCCTGCACACCGAGTTTGCTGGCAACTAAATCGCGCAGCGCATCGTCAGTGGCGGGTGTGATGCTGTCAACCATAGAACATGGGCAAATCAGCTCAGTTAATTGCAGTAAAAAGTCGACATCTTTGGCAAAAATAGCGGCATTTGCAGCGAAACAGCGCACTGCAGCTTTCAGCTTATGGCCGTTGTCCGTCAGATTGTCACAGCTCATCAGCGTCAGCAGCGGCAAACCCGCCTGATGACGCAGCCACAGCGCTTGCGTCAGCAAGCCGATGGCAGATTTGGCTTGGGAGACCGCATCCGGCAGCTGCAAATCGTCAGCGATGTCAGCATGGCTTAAATCCAACTCACCACTGCTACTCAGGCAATAGCCTTTTTCGGTGATGGTCATTGTCACATATTTGCAGCTGGCTGAAGTTAACCGCGCCTGTACTTTGGCGTAATCCAAAGGCGCCACCAGCACTTCAGCGATACTGCCAATTAAGGATAACTGCGTGTCTTGTTCCA
>CBFGPY010000002.1:0-19822 GCA_965650755.1 uncultured Chromatiaceae bacterium
TGTCCTCTGTCTGAGTCAGCTTCTTCCTGCCTGTTTAGCTTAGGGGCACCAATTGAATTTAAAAAATGATATAAATGAATACACACAATCGCTAAAAACGATTAATTATTTGCGGTGGTCGTCAGAGGGAAAAAATGCAGCAGCACATCGTCCAGCAATGGCTGCCAGTTGCGCCAGTTATGGCCAAAACGCACTTCCTGATAGGCAACGTCATAGCCCTTCTTTTGCAATAACTGATGAAATTTCCGGCCGGCACCAAGGTTGTCGTTCAGGGTGCCAAATGACAGGGACATTTTCAGCGGCAACAAGGGTTGTTGCTGATAGAGCTTGGTCAGGACTGCCAGATGGTCTTTATTGCCAGGCGATTGCATCGCCAGATTACCAAATTGATTAGGTAGCAACAGACCAAAACAAGCGGCATTAATAGCGCCAAAAGACAGGCCGAGGATCACCCGGTCTGTACGTGTTGTCGATGGCTGATATTGTTGTTGCACGGCCGGCAGTAAAGTGTCGCGGAAAAACGCTGCATACTGCTGATTACACATAAATTGCTGATGACGGCGGTTGACGGATAAATCGGCCGGGTCGCGGGCGTCAACCAGTACCAGCAATAATGGTCGTATCTTGCCTTCAGCACGCAGCTGAACGATGAGTTCGGGCAGCTGGCCTTCCGCGGCATACCAGGCGCCGTCGGTGGCGTACAGTACAGGGTCGCCGGGCTGATAACCGGGGCTTGGGATCGCCTGATACTGCAGGTCATACTCTAACTGCGGACTATGGATGCGCTGCCAGCCGGTGGTTGTCGCTGCAGCCGCAGCTGCTGCGGAGTCAGCCACGGCAAGGTGCGGCCACAACAGACTCAGCAGCAACAGACTGTTGGCAGACAGTTCAGATTTTACAGGCACCACCGGCGCAATCATCTTCATCCGGCAAGGCTTCGGCAGCCGCTGCGGCAGCGTCCGCGGCGGCCAGTTTTGCTGCATTGTTCTCTGCTGCAGCATCAAAATCCAGATGATCTAAATCCAGGTCAAAATCGTCCATCATGGCTCCTTATTCAGTTTTTTCAGCGGCCTGAGCAGCCAGCAGTTGTTGTACCTGCAGTTCCAGCGCTTCAAGTTTTTCGCGGGTGCGCAGCAACACCTGGCGCTGCACGTCAAATTCTTCCCGTGACACAAAATCAAGCGCGCTCAGTTTGGCCTGCAGCACCGCTTTCACTTTGGCTTCAACATCATCGGCGACTTCACGGAATTTCGGCGGAATAGAGGCGCCGATTTGGCGCGCGATGTCTTCAATTTTTTTCGGATCTAACATGTCAGCTTCCTCAACCTGAGGTCATGATTGAAGCCTCAGTGTAAGGGCTGTATTTGGCGCTGGCGACTGTTTTTTCAAGGCTGGCCGGTTGAATTAAAATGCCGGATCTTCTGATGCTGTCTGCTTTGGGCTACACTAGCGCCCTTTTATGCGGCAAGGTGCGCAACCAGCTGCGCGACCCCTGCCTGCAGCAAGCGGCGCCTGACCGGACCACCCGGCTTTTAGTGACTGAAAACTCTGATGAAACTGAATACGCAACAAAATGATGCGGTGAAATATATCGCCGGCCCTTGTCTGGTTCTGGCGGGCGCCGGCTCGGGTAAAACCCGGGTCATCACCAATAAAATTGCTTATCTGATTGAAGAGTGCGAGATGCCGGCCCGGCATATCGCGGCGGTGACTTTTACCAATAAAGCCGCCCGCGAAATGAAAGAGCGGATTGGGCATACACTCGACCGGACCAAATTACGCGGCCTGACGGTGTCGACCTTCCACACACTGGGCCTTGAGATCATCAAAAAAGAACACAAAGCCATTGGTTATAAAGCCAATTTCACGTTGTTCGACGACCAGGACAGCATGGCATTGCTCAAAGAGCTGACCGAAAATGAACTGCTCGGCGACAAAGATTTACTGCGCGCACTGCAAAGCAAAATCTCCAGCTGGAAGAATGACTTAATGCTGCCACAACAAGCGCTGGCACGTGCCACAGATGCGCAGTCGATTAGCTTTGCCAATATTTACGCGCAATACGCCCAGCAACTGCGTGCCTACAACGCGCTGGATTTTGATGACCTGATCATGGTGCCGACATTGTTGTTTGCCTCCAATGTCGAAGTGCGGACGCGCTGGCAACAGAAAATCCACTATTTACTGGTCGATGAATATCAGGACACTAACACCAGTCAGTACGAACTGGTGAAATGGCTGGTGGGTGAGCGCCAGCGCTTTACCGTGGTCGGTGACGATGACCAGTCGATTTATTCCTGGCGCGGCGCTAAACCACAGAATCTGATCTTGCTCGGCAAAGATTTCCCCAATTTGCGCGTGATCAAACTGGAACAGAATTACCGCTCCTGCGAGCGGATTCTGAAGGCGGCCAATATTCTCATTGCTAATAACCCGCATGAATACGACAAAGCGCTGTTCAGTGAGCTGGGTTATGGCGTGCCGCTCAAAGTGTTGCCAACCCGCAACGAAGAAGACGAAGCGGAAAAAGTGGTGGCCGAAATCATTTCCCACCGTTTTTTGAATCGCAGCCAGTACCGCGACTACGCCATTTTGTACCGCGGCAACCACCAGGCCCGGGTGTTCGAAAAAGCACTGATGACCAACCGTATTCCGTACAAAATTTCCGGTGGCACGTCGTTTTTTTCCCGCAGCGAAATCAAGGACATCATGGCTTACTTACGCCTTTTGGTGAATCAGGACGACGACAATGCGCTGCTGCGTATTATCAACACGCCCAAACGCGAAATTGGCGCGGCCACGCTGGAGAAAATCGGCAGCCTCGCCAATCAGCTGCATATCAGCTTATTTGACGCCTGTTGTGCGCCGGAACTGTCTGATGAATTATCGGCCAAGAGCCTGGCGGCGGTGCGGCATTTTGCCAACTGGATTGTCGCCATCGCTGACAACGCGGTGCGGGCAGAACCGGCCGAAGCAGTGCGCGATTTAATTCGCCAGAGCCAATATGAAGCTTATCTGTTTGAAACCAGTGCCAGTACCAAAGCGGCAGAAATGGCACTGAAAAACGTCAACGAGCTATTTCGCTGGATCACCGAGATGCTTAAAGGCGACGAAGAACATGAGCCAATGACACTGGCTGAAGTGGTGACCAAACTGACCCTGCGGGACATGATGGAGCGGCAGGAACAGCAGGATGACGCCGATCAGGTGCAACTGCTGACCTTACACGCCTCCAAGGGGCTGGAATTTCCATATGTATTTATGGTCGGCATGGAAGAGGGCATTTTGCCGCACCAGACCAGCATTGACGAAGATAATGTCGAGGAAGAACGCCGGCTGGCTTACGTCGGTATTACCCGCGCACAACGTGAACTGATTTTTACCTATGCCCGCGAACGGCGGCAATATGGTGAAGTGGTGAAACCGGAGCCGAGCCGTTTTCTTGATGAATTACCGCAGGACGATTTGGAATGGGCCAAAGCAGCACCGGTGAAAACTGAAGAACAGCGCCAGCAAACCGGACTCGCGCATTTAGACCGGTTACGCCAGCTGCTGAAGAAAGACTGATGCTTCCGGCACAGGCTGTAACTGCTTCACCAGTTCACCTTGCAGATAACAGCAGCCGGCGTCCACCAGTAATTCACGCACGGCCTGCTCATCGATGCCGTCCGCAATGATGCGGAATTTGTAGTTTTGCGCCAGCGTGATGAGTAAATCCAGCAGTTGGCGTTTTTGGCTCTGACGCAGCAGACTGCGGCAGAAACTGGCCTCTAACCGAACAAAATCAAACGGATAGCCAGTCAGAAGCCCCAACGGCATCATCTCGGCTCCAAAGTTCTCTAACGTCAGCCGCACACCGAGCCGCTTCAGATTATGCAGATAACTCAGCGCTGTATTACTGAGTTTCATCAGTTCAAATTCAGCAAATCCCAGGCTCAGACGGTGCAACACTTGCGGTTTGCTGCTGAGCAGCTTGTAAAGGCGGTCAAAATGCTGCGGATGAGTCAGATGCTGGACACAAAGCGGCAGACAAATCACAGCCGGTTGTGACTGGCTACTCAGTAAATCCAGAATTTGTTGCAGCAGCTGCAATTCAATTTGTGGTAACACGCCGGCCTGCGCCGCCTGTTGACAGAAATCCTGTTGCAAGCCTAATTGCGGATGCTGCCATTGCATGCGGGCGGCATAACCCAACGTATGATGTTTTTCGCTGCAGATAATCGGATCATAAGCGACCGAAAACTGCTGTTCAGTGACGGCCTGATGCAGCGCCTGCTCGAGCGACAATTCCTGCAGCAGTTGCTGGCGCATCGATTCGGTAAAAATCACAAAGCGGTTACGGCCCAATGCTTTCGCCTGATACATGGCGGCATCCGCATCACGGAGCATTCCGTCCGCATTGGTGTAGCTGGCATCATAATGTGCAATGCCGATAGAGGCGCCGGAATACAAACTCTGTCCCTGCAATTCCATCGGCTGCCGCACTGCCTCGATAATTCGATCTGCAACATCTTCCGCATCCGCGTCCTGCTGCAGCTGTGTCAGCAGAACCACAAACTCGTCACCGCCAAGACGCGCCACTAAATCATGTTCACGTACGGTCAGCAGCAGGCGTTTGCTGATCTCAATCAGGAATGCGTCACCGGCATGATGACCCAGCGTGTCGTTAATCAGTTTAAACCGGTCTAAATCAATGAATAACAACGCAAATTTCAGGTTTGCTTCACGATTGCGCAGCGCGAACTTTTGTTTCAACTGCAACATAAACATCTGCCGGTTGGCGAGGCCGGTCAGCGCGTCATGGTTGGCTTCATGGAACAGCTTTTCTTCGGCTTTTTTCCGCTCTTCAACTTGCAGGCGCAAAAATAAATTGGTCTGGCGCAATTCGCGGGTGCGTTCAAAAATTTTCCGCTCTAAATCTTCCTGATGTAGCTTTTGCTGTTCGATATTCAGCCGGCGCTGAATGGCCACGGCGATATGTTGCGACACAAACCGCAGAATATTCAGTTCGTTATCACCATAGATATAATCCTGATGATAAGACTGTACCGCAATCACCCCCAGGGCTTGCTGTTCAATCAGCAATGGCGCGCCCAGCCAACTGGTGGAAAAAGGCTGCGGACTGCCGGCATTATCCTGCACCAGCCTGATCACTTCGCCTTGCGCTACCAACAGGTCTGAAAGTTCTTTATTAATGAGCCGGGCTTCGCCGACTCTGAGCACATACTCGGTAAAGCCTTTACGCAGCGGCCGTTCTGTAGCTGGTGGACAATACTGGTCAACATAAAAGGGGAAACTAAGTGATTTACCACTTTCGTCCAGTAATGCGATGTAGCAGTTTTCTGCCGGCATCAGGCTGCTGAGGATTTGATGCACCTGACGGTAAAACGCAGCCATATCGAGCTCAGTCGCTGTGAGCTCTGAAATCTTATACAGCGCCGCCTGTAATTTTTCAGCATTGCTGCGCTCACGGATCTCGCGTTGCAACGACTGGTTAGTGTTTTGCAGCTGCCGGGTGCGTTCACGTACCGTTTGTTCCAGCAATTCACGGCTTTTCACCCGATCAATGGCGGTCACTGTATGCACCGCGATTTCGGTTAACAAATCTACATCGTGCTGCGTGTACAAACGGCCTTCTTCATACAATTGCACCGCCATCACGCCAATCACCAGCTGACCCCGGCGCAGCGGAACCCCTAACCAATGATGGCTGGGCGTACCCTGGGATTCAATTTCACCGGCGTCAATTAACTGCTGAAACTTCTGTACATCGCACAACAATGGCTCACCAGTGCGGCAGACATAGCCGGTCATACCACGGGCAAAATCAGCAGGATCTATCGAAGCATCGTCAAGGCAGTCTTTTTCATCGGCATAATATTCAACATTAAACCGGCCTGTTGATGGGTCCAGCAAGACAACAAAAAAGTTGTCAGCTGCCAGATGCTGGTTCACAAGATGGTGGATTTGCGGGTAAAACTGCGCCATGTCAGTCAGCGTACTGGCCAGTTCCGAAAGTTTCAGCAACGCCTGCTGCACAGCATAAGCGAGCTGATATTTCTTCAGTAGTGATGTCAGGCGACGAATTTGGCCGGATTGATACCGGTTCGTGGCGTGTGCTGTTAATTCCTTCAACGGACGCTCTTATTATTCGTTATTGATCCGGTGGTCGGATCTTTATGCAGAACCGGTCCTATTATGCACAAAGATTAAGCAGAAGAAAGAGGACCGGGGCAATTTGTCGCGGGATTTTTAGACGTTTTAGTTATTGTTGAAGACTTGTATGCAATAACACGGTTTTTAGTAAATCAGCTGCAACAATCAAGAAGACAGAGGCCCAGAGTTCGATGACAGGCAGGCGGCAATACAGAACTTTTGCCAATAAAAAAAGGCCGCCCGCAGGCAGCCTGTTTTGCATCTAACTGCGTCAGATACCGTCAGTCATAAACTTGATAGCGTTGAGGATGTCATCATCAGAGCAGTCACCACAGGTCCCACGTGGTGGCATAGAACGGATACCTTCAAGCGCGTGTTTGTGTAATGTTTCTAAACCTTGCGCCAAGCGTGGTTTCCAGGCTGCAGCATCACCTTTTTTCGGTGCATCCAGTGCGCCGGTCGCATGACAGGCAAAACAAGCGCCCTGATAAACCTGCTCACCAGTCCGTGGACCCGTTGGTTTTGCCGCCACAGGCTCAGAACCTGCCAGATAAACCTGCCCGACTGGGGCAATGCGCGCTTTTAACTCTTCCA
This sequence comes from uncultured Chromatiaceae bacterium, assembly GCA_965650755.1. Lineage (GTDB taxonomy): Bacteria > Pseudomonadota > Gammaproteobacteria > Enterobacterales > Alteromonadaceae > Pararheinheimera. The sequence continues at coordinate 6,751 of CBFGPY010000002.1, forward strand.
GGCTTTTGTCTTCAGCCGGTGTTTGCGCCAGCACTGCAAAACTCAGCATGGCCACAGCAACAGTGATTTTTTTCATTGATCGGGGTCCCCGGGGATTAAATGCCTTACAAATTTCAGGGCATTATAGCGTTGCGCCGGCAAATTGTGAAAGCCCCGCAACCGAACATCTGTCGCATGACTGTGATCTTAAACAAAAAACCGGATCAAGGTTCGGATCTCTGCGGATCCTTAATCGAACGCATCGAAAACTGACTCCCAAATCAAGCAAATTTTTTTTGTTTTTTCCGCTTTGCATTCGCTGTGGTTGTGGTAGTCTGTTTTCCCGTTGGCTGATTTGTGTCGCAAATTTCGATACAGCCTTTTTGACAGTCAATGGCGTGGAAAAACTGTTTTCCACACACAGGAAGTAAAGAATAATAACAAGGGTCTGGTGGTTTCCCCCTTCGTTTTTTCTTAATAAACACACACTTATCACAATACTGTCGGATTTATTCGACGGTTTGGTTTCGCATATCTAAAATCTCTTCACAGACATATTCACAAGATATCCACAGCGCCGATGTAGTGGTTATCACTGGTTGTCTGTGAATGCTTATGGCATTCTTGGCAAAATTTCTCCGGAGCTCCTGCTATGCCGCAGATCCCTGCTGATCCACTGATCCTGGTCGATGGTTCATCATATTTATTTCGTGCTTATCATTCGCCGCCACACCTGACGAACTCCCGTGGCGAAGCAACAGGCGCCATTTATGGTGTGGTCAACATGCTGAAAAGTTTGTTGCGCCAATACAATCCAAGCCAGATGGCGGTCGTCTTTGACGCGAAAGGTCCGACATTTCGTAACGAGATGTATGCCGATTACAAAGCACATCGCCCGCCGATGCCCGATGATTTACGCAGTCAAATCGAGCCTTTGCATCAAATAATCCGCGCGATGGGATTACCGCTTTTGTGTATTTCCGGGGTGGAAGCGGACGATGTGATTGGGACCCTGGCAACTGAAGCCAGTGCTCAGGGCCGGCACGTGTTGATCTCGACCGGTGACAAAGACATGGCCCAGCTGGTCAATGCACATGTCACCCTGATTAACACCATGACCGACACTATTTTGGACCCGGCAGGTGTCAGAGAAAAATTTGGTGTCGGTCCTGATCTCATCATCGATTTCCTCGCCCTGATGGGCGATAAAGCCGACAATATTCCCGGACTGCCAGGTGTCGGCGAAAAAACGGCGCAGGCGCTGCTGCAAGGAATTGGCAGTATTGCAGATTTGTATCAACGGCTAGATGACATAGCCACATTGAATTTCCGCGGCAGTAAAACCATTGCGGACAAATTGCGCGAACACAAGGCGCAATTGGAGCTGTCGTATCAGCTGGCGACAATCAAAATCGATGTCGATTTACCGCAGGCGTTCCATCAACTACATATTCAGCCTGCAGATCTGACACAGTTGGCTGATCTCTTTGCACATTGTGAATTTAAACGCTGGCACAGCGAAATACTGACGCAGCAAAAAAATACTGGAACTGTCGCACCTGCAACCACTGATGAAGTTGTCAGTGCCGTCGCTGAAGCCCCGGCAGAAACCGCTTCGGGCATTGACCGCAGTCAATATCAGACCGTACTGAATGACGCAGACTTCCGCCAACTGCTCTCAACATTACAAAACGCAGCTCTGGTTGCATTTGATACCGAAACTACCAGCCTGGATTATATGCAGGCGGAACTGGTCGGCATGTCGTTTGCGACTGCGCCGGGTCAGGCCTGGTATCTGCCTGTCGGCCATGATTATTTAGGTGCGCCAGAGCAATTGCCGCTGGCCGAAGTCCTGAAGTCGCTGAAGCCCTGGCTCGAAGATACAAAGGCGGCCAAAGTCGGGCAGAACCTCAAATATGACAAAAGTGTACTGGCCCGCTATGACATTGAGTTAAAAGGGATAGAGTTCGATACGATGCTCGAATCTTACACTCTTAACAGCGTCGCCGGCCGCCATGATATGGACAGTCTGTCTGAACGCCATTTGCAGCATCAGCCAATTGCGTTTGAAGATATCGCCGGCAAGGGCAGCAAACAGCTGACGTTTAATCAGATTGAGCTGGAAAAAGCTGCCGAATATGCCGCCGAAGATGCTGATGTGACCTTACAGCTACATTTAACCATGTGGCCACTGCTGCAACAGGCGGCAGGCCCGGCCAAGGTGTTCCGCGACATCGAAATGCCGCTGCTCAGCGTGTTATCACGACTGGAGCGAAATGGTGTACTGATTGATGCAGCACTGCTCGGTAAACAAAGCGAATATCTGGCAGGGCGGATCAGCGAGTTAGAAACGCAGGCGCATCAGCTTGCCGGTAAAGTGTTTAATCTGTCTTCGCCGAAGCAATTGCAGGAAATTTTGTTTGATGAACAAAAACTGCCGGTACTGAAAAAAACGCCAACCGGCGTGCCGTCGACTGCGGAAGATGTATTAGTTGAACTGGCGCAACAATACGAGCTGCCACGGGTGATCATCGAACATCGTAGTCTGACCAAACTGAAATCCACTTATACCGACAAGCTACCGAACAGCATCAATGCTCAGACTGGCCGCGTACATACCTCTTATCATCAGGCTGTCGCTGCAACGGGGCGTCTGAGTTCAACAGAGCCGAATTTACAGAATATTCCAATCCGCACTGAAGAAGGCCGGCGCATCCGTCAGGCGTTTATCGCGCCTGCCGGCAAGAAAATTCTGGCATTAGACTATTCACAAATTGAACTGCGCATCATGGCGCATTTGTCGCAGGACAAAGCACTGCTGGATGCCTTTGCACATGGTCGCGATATTCACCGCGCCACCGCAGCAGAGGTTTTTGGTGTCAGCCTGGATCAGGTCAGTAGTGAACAACGTCGTCGCGCCAAAGCGGTTAACTTTGGTCTGATTTATGGCATGTCAGCTTTTGGTCTGGCACAGCAACTCGATATCAGCCGCGGCGAAGCGCAACATTATGTCGACACCTATTTTGCCCGCTTCCCAGGTGTACTGGCTTACATGGAACGGACCAGACAACAGGCGCATGAATTGGGTTATGTCGAAACCCTGTTTGGGCGCCGGCTTTATCTGCCTGAGATCCAAAGCAAGAACATGGGCCGGCGCAAAGGCGCTGAGCGTGCCGCAATCAACGCCCCAATGCAGGGGACAGCGGCAGACATCATCAAACGCGCCATGCTCAGTGTGGATGCGTACCTGCAGCAGCAGGATCCGGCCGGGATCCTGATGATTATGCAGGTTCACGATGAATTAGTGTTTGAAGTCAGCGAAGCTGAATTAGCAAGACATCAGACGGCACTTGTGCAACTGATGCAGGACGCGGTGCAACTGGACGTGCCGCTGCTGGTTGAGGCAGGCTCAGGTGATAACTGGGATCAGGCGCATTAGAGAAGTCAGCAGAATTTTGAAATATTTCAGGTAGCTGCTGAACTTTTCATGGGACTCTGACTCAGAGTAACTGTGAACATGTCCCGTTCCTGGTACGACACCCATTTAACCCTGGCAATTTGCCGGGGTTTTTTTTACCTTTTTCATTGAATCACGGTCGGGAAAACTGCGGCTCGCAATGCCGGTTCTGCCACTATCAGTCAGATTTCTCCCCGCTGTTGCGCCACTCAGCTCTTTTTGCGCTAAAAGGTTGTTTAATTACGAAATTAATCAACAAGGCGAAAAAAAGAACAAAAATTGTAGTTTTATTACGGAAACAGCTTGCTTTTTAAACCGCGTTGCGTAGAATCGAAAACGTAGGGTACAGAGGTAAGATGTTCTATCTTTCCGTAGTTTCAGACGTTAGTCGTTGATTCTACATAGAAAGTAGGCTTATTTAGCCGCCCCACTGCTTGCAGTGGGGCGTTTTTTTTTGTCTTTTTCTGAAAATTAATTAGATTTTTTAGAGTAAATACTTCAAACAATCAAAAATTGCTGTATAATGGCGCTGTCTTCTTCGTAAGACACCCTGTTGATTTGAAATTTATTGAATAGCTTCTCCCCGTTTGCTATGCCGGCAGTTCTCTGAACTGCCGGTTTTTTCTTTTTGGAGGTCAGCAAATAATTTGGGGCGTGGACAGGGTCACAGGAAAAACAGATTACAGTAGAAAAACATCAGGCCGGATCGGCCCGATGTTGTCAGAATTTTACAGCAAACCTACTCGTCTGAGTGCTCAACAGCGGTTTCGCCGCTAAACCATCGATCCAGCACTTGCTCCAGTTCGGCCAACCCAATTTTGTTTAATGAGCTGAATGCTTCGACCGTCACATCCCCCATAAAAGCCAAAGACGCTTCGCGCACTTCGAGCACTGTCTTTTTGCGGGGACCAGGGCTGAGTTTATCGGCCTTAGTCAGCAAAATAAGCACAGACAAACCAGATTGTACCGCCCAGTGCACCAGCTGCTGATCCAAGTCCTTTAACGGATGGCGGATATCCATCAGCACCACAATGCCTTTGAGGCTTTGGCGCTTCATCAGATATTCGCTAAGCGACTTCTGCCACTTTTCTTTGACTTCCAATGGCACTTTGGCAAAACCATAACCGGGTAAATCAATCAGTCTTTTGTTCTCTGCCAGATGAAAAGTGTTGATGAGCTGGGTGCGGCCTGGTGTTTTACTGGTTCTGGCTAAACTATTTTGCCGGGTCAGCGTATTCAGTGCACTGGACTTGCCGGCATTTGAGCGTCCGGCGAACGCCACTTCAATGCCAGAATCGTCCGGCAAAGCCCGAATATCGGGGGCGCTGGTCAGAAATCGCGTTTGCTGGTAGTTAAATATTGCTTTGTACACTTCATACTCCGGACTCAAATTTGGCTATAGTTTAGCGGAAATCAATAATCTGCATAAGTATTGGGATTTTCTATCAGCAGGTTTCGTGTAAAATAGGCATAAAAAATAGGGTTATTATCTTCTAAGCCTGTTGCAAGTTGGGCAGGGTCACGCAGAACAGAGACAATTAAACATGAGAAAAATTGCAATTCCATTCATGCTTTTATTAGGGCTGGCCGGTCAGGCAGCTGCGGTTGATGGCAATGTTGAAGCAGGTAAAGCGAAATCAGCCACCTGTGCCGCTTGTCACGGACCTGATGGTAACAGCCCGACCGACATGTACCCAAAAATCGCCGGCCAACATGCCGGTTATATCTATAAACAGTTAAAAGACTTCAAACAAGGTGCTGCGACTGGCGGTAAAGAAGGTCGTAACAACGCAGTAATGGCCGGCATGGTTGCCGCTTTGTCTGATCAGGATATGAAAGATCTGGCTGTTTACTTCTCCAGCCAAACGATGAAATCAGGCACCACCCCGGAAGATGTGGTGGAAGCCGGTCAGAAATTATTCTGCGCTGGTGATATGCAACGTGGCATTCCAGCCTGTATTGCTTGCCACGGTCCACGTGGTGTAGGCCACAGTCTGGCGGGTTTCCCGAAAATTTCGTTCCAGCATGCCGCTTATATCAAAACGCAGCTGGAAGCCTTCCGTGCCGGCACCCGCGCCAATGACCTCAATGGCATGATGCGCGACACTGCGCACAAGCTGACAGATAAAGACATCGAAGTGCTGTCAAAATATCTGGGTGGCCTGCACTAATCCCTGTCAGCATCAGGAAGAAACCGGAGTCCGCTCCGGTTTTTTATTTTCCACCATCTGAATTTGTGAGATATATCTCACAAAGCATGTGAGAAATAAACCCAAAACAGACCAGAAAAAACCGACAGCTTGTCGCATTTAACCGAGCAAATAACTGAATTTATTTGACATTAATTTTTGGTTCATTTTTTTTCTGATTTTTTTTTAATCATGGTATTGCCATTCCGGTCAATCAGAGTAAATTAAACCCCGTTACTTTTAGTAACAACTCGACAAAACGGAAGTTTTGCATGGAAAGCAGGCGTGCTTTAGTACATTTGGAATGGCATCGTCACTGGTGTCTGCGTTCTTAACGCAAGCCCCCACGGAAGACGAAAAAAGTATTAGGACGATCGCGAATAACTATTTTTGCATGGAAGCGACGCAACAATATACGGAAACTGACCAGACAGGGTGTCTGCCACAGTTAGGATGACATAACAAAATTCAGTGCTGCTTGCACAAACTTTCAGACGGCGATAGCTACTTGTTATCGCCGTTTTGTTTTTCTGCGCGCTCATTTGCGCACTTCAATGCACAGTGACGGATAAAGCCTTGGGCTTTCCGGCAAAATCTGGTTAAAATACGCGCCCTTTTCTACAGGTACAGACCATGACACGCATCAAAAAGTCCCGCACAACAGGCCCTATCGGCAGCCGTCACAAACCCGCAGCTGAAGCACGGCAAACGCGCGAGCGTCCGGTCGAGACCAAGAAAAAAGGTGCTGGTTTAAAATCCGGCAGCCGCAATGCACCTGTGCAGGAAAAACCACAGCATAGCGGTCAGACCAATAAAGACCCACGCCATGGCAGCAAAAAGCCAATCGCGCTGCATGCCAATGAGACTGAGCAGCAATTATTGCAACAGATGTCAGACTTCAAACCTAAAGCGCAGCTGGCCAAAGTCAAAATTGCACCTTTAGCACCAGAGCAGGAACTTGCCGCGCTGGAACAGGATGAAAAACTGCTGGCATTGGTTGAACGCGTCGAAAACGGTGAAATCCTGACCGGCAAAGATGCAAAGTATTTCAACAGCAAAACCGCTCGTCATGCTGAGTTGCTGACCTTGTTGGGACTGGATGATGAGGAAATGTCTGACGAAACCGAACAGCAAGATGAAGAGCTGGATCCGCTGGCACAATTTGAACGTACTGACTGGCGTAAAGACTTATTAGGCGAGTAACTGCATGACGATTTGGTGGGGTTTGCTGGCGCTGGGTGTGTTGATTGTCAGCGCTTTGGCTTTTTATCTGGGCCGTTTATTGTCGCAGCTGCAAAAACAAAAACTGCAGCATCAACGAGCACTGGCAGAACAACAACGCAAACAGGCCGAACATCAGCAGTATCTGCTCGACAGTATTGTGTTAATAGGTCAGGCGACGCTGGAAGACCAGTGCGAGTTATCCGAGGCCGGACTACGGATTTGGGTGTTGCTGGAAAACCTGCAACCTGAGCTCGCTCAGGCTTGTCGTTACCCGGGATTGTTTGCGATGTATGATTGCGTGAAAGCGATGCCGACGCACGACGCCCGCAAAGCGCTCGACAAAAAAGAACTGCGGCATTTGGACCACATCCGCCAGCAGACAGAGATACAGCTGGCAGAATCCATCAAGCAGGACATCCGCCAGCTGCTGGAAATCCTCAAGCCCGTGCACTAAAACCCATGCATGAGTTCCTATGCACTAAAACGAAAAGCCGCATCACTGCGGCTTTTTGGTTCTTATCTCTTACTGCTTGTAGACCTTGCCGGCTTTCATGACAAAACTGACTTTGCCCATCACGCTGATATCCTGCAGCGGGTTGCCCGGCACGGCCACAATATCGGCGATTTTGCCGGCTTTCAGGCTGCCCAGGCTTTGTTCCATTTGCAGCAGCTTTGCCGCTTCGATAGTCGCACTTAACAGAGCCTGATGCGCCGACATGCCGCCTTCGGTCATATAAACAAATTCGCGCCAGTTGTCGCCGTGCATACCGACGCCCGCATCAGTGCCAAAAGCGATTTTCACGCCGGCTTTTTGCGCTTTGCTGAAAGTGGCCTGAATTAAAGGCCCGATAGTGGCCGCTTTTAATCGCACCATCTCCGGGAAATACCCCGGCTCTTTGGCTTTCTCCGCGACAAATTTACCGGCGCTGATGGTCGGGACAAAATAAGTGCCGTGCTGTTTCATCAGCTTGATGGTGTTGTCGTCCATAAAAGTGCCGTGTTCAATCGAGGTCACACCGGCTTTAATCGCCCGCTCCATACCTTCTTTGCCATGGGCGTGTACGGCAATGGTAAAGCCATAGTCTTTGGCAGTGCTGACAATAGCGGCCAGCTCTTCGTCGGTGAACTGGGCGTTCATGCCACTTTTGGCGACGCTGAGTACCCCACCTGTCGCGGTAATTTTAATCAGGTCCGCGCCTTCTTTGTAGCGTTGCCGGACTGCTTTACGCGCATCGTCCGGGCCGTTAATCACCCCATCATCCGGACCCGGGTCACCCATCCGCAGATAAGCCACGCCATTGGTCGGATCGGCGTGCCCGCCGGTCGTCGCAATAGATTTGCCGGCGGTGAAGATACGTGGGCCTTTGGTATAACCAGCATTGATGGCCTTACGCAGTGCTGTACTGATCAGGTGGCTGTCGCCTAACTCCCGTACTGTGGTAAAGCCAGCCAGCAACGTTTTTTCTGCATAAGTGGCGCCACGCAGTGCCACGTCCGCTTCATTCATCGTAAAGCCTTCGCTATAAGCTCCCGGGCTGCTTTGGTAAGAAAAATGCGTATGCATATCCATCAGGCCCGGCAGCACCGTTTGTTTGGATAAATCAATCAGGGTGTCCGTGGCAGCAGGCTGGCGATACCCGGCTTCAATGGCTTTGATCTGGTCATTTTCAATCACCAGCGTCTGTTTTTGCAGAATTTGTTCGCCTTCCGCCGTGATCACAGTGCCGGCGTGGATCAAAGTCGCCGCCTGGCCCGCCAGCGGTAACAGTCCGGCCAGCAGCATTGCAGTGGTTATTTTGTTCATGGTTGTTCCCGGGTTATGAGGCTTTGCCTCTTATTCAAAGTCCAATCTGTTGTGTTGGATCAATATGCACTTCAACACAGTCTTTATACTGATGCCATTTCCGACGTGGCAGATGCGATATGATGACGACATTTTGGGACGAAGCCCTGATCAAAAAATACAACGTCAAAGGCCCCCGTTATACCTCTTACCCCACCGCGTTGTTGCTGCGCAGCGGCTTTGCGCCTGAACGCGCATTACAGATGCTGGCCGACACCGGACCCGCACTGAGCCTTTACTTACACGTGCCATTTTGCCGTGAACTTTGTTATTACTGCGGCTGTAACAAGGTCATCAGCCGCGACCAGAGCAAAGCTGACCGTTACCTCGACGCGCTCGCCACTGAAATGGCGTTGTATCAAGATGCCTGCGCAGCAAAACAAGTGCACCAACTGCATTTTGGCGGCGGCACCCCGACTTATCTGGATGAAGCACAGCTACGCCGCCTGATGCAGCTATTGCGGCAGCATTTTCAGTTCCTGCCGGACGCTGAGCTTAGCATCGAAATTGACCCACGCAGTTGTGACGTCGAAAAGCTGCGTTTATTACGGGAACTGGGCTTTAGCCGCGTCAGCTTTGGCGTGCAGGATTTTGATCCACAGGTGCAGCAGGCTATAAACCGTATTCAGCCCTACAGCATGGTGGAAACGCTGGTCCAGGCGGCACGGGAGCTCAATTTCCGCTCGGTGAATCTGGATTTGGTCTACGGTCTGCCGCATCAGGCGGCGGAAAGCTTTGGCCAGACACTGGCCCAAGTAGTGACTCTCGACCCGGACCGGATTTCGCTGTTCAGCTACGCGCATTTACCGGAACGTTTCGCCGCGCAGCGCAAAATTCCCGATGCGGCGTTACCGGGCGCCAGCGAAAAACTCGCATTGCTGGCGCTGGCGCTGGAAACACTGCAACAAGCCGGTTTTGTTGCCATTGGCATGGACCATTTCGCCAAAGCCACAGATCCGCTTTGCCAGGCCCAGCAAGCCAGAACGCTGACACGGAACTTTCAGGGTTACAGTGTCGATAGCTGCGATGCGTTATTGGGCCTGGGGGTTTCGGCCATCAGTCAGGTCGGCAATTTGATCTGGCAACAACAAAAAGAGCTGAAACACTATTATCAGGCACTGGAGCAACAGCAGATCCTCGCCATTGATAAAGGCCTGACGTTAAGCCGCGACGACCAAATCCGCGCTGATTTGATCGCCCGTATCATGTGCAATTTTGTGCTGGATACCAAAGCGCTGGCGCAGCAATGGCAGATTGATTTTCAGCAGTATTTTGCCACGTCACTGACACAGCTGCAGCCATGCGTCAGCGACGACTTAGTGCGTTGGCAGGGCGATTTACTGGAAGTGACAGACCGCGGCCGGCCCTGGGTACGGATCATCGCCGCAGCTTTTGATGCCTATTTAGTGGCGCAGCAGCAGAGTTATTCCAAAGTGATTTAACAGAGCGCTGAAACAACAGTATCAGCCGAGCCGGAAACTATAGCCGCCACTTCGCAACACATAGTGGCGCTCGCCATCCACAATTTGCTCCTGCGCCTGTTCTGCCAGCGCGTAATACAAAGTCCGGCTGAATTTGGCGCGAAGCCCCCGTTTGAGTTGCAGATACGGCAGTAACTGCCCGTCTCCCGCTTCAGGTTGCAACAAAACCGGCAAGTCCGGCCCGGCGATAAAGTTCTGTTGCAGATTCGTGGTCAGCTGCAAACGGCCATCGTCAAGCCAGACCGCATCGACCAGCACAAAAGGCGCATCGTCGACTGCTATCTGGACTTGCTCCGCCGGCGTTGTCAGCAGATAACGTCCATCAACACAACTCAGCACCGCCGCAAACAATCGCACTAACTCAGGCCGCTGAATAGGGCTGCCATGGAAATACCAACTGCCGTCGCGGTCAATCCGAATGGGCACGGCGCCACAAAAAGCCGGTTGCCATTGTTCCAATGGATAGTCGGCTAAATCACCTAACTGACGTTGTAACGAAAACAGATCCATGCGTGACCTAAATTTGCACCGGCGAAATAAGGTCAATAATGTTAGCATATTGTTTTGAGCCGTTTATTCACCCTACCAGAGGTTTCCTATGCAACCCGAAGTGCAGGTCATCGAACAAAGCTTAACTTTTCTGCAGAAAAATCAGGATCTGATCATTAGTTTCAGCCTGAAACTGCTGGTCGCCGTCATCATCTTTTATATCGGTCGCTGGGTCGCGCTTGGTGTTTCCCGGCTGATTGGTAAAGCCTTACTGCTGCGTCATGTTGACCGCGCAGTAGTGTCTTTCCTGTCCAGTATCGTTTATGCCGCTGTCTTGATTGCCTTTGCACTGATTGCGTTGTCGCATCTGGGCATTCAGACCGCATCCTTCCTGGCGATTCTCGGCGCAGCCGGCCTCGCTGTGGCGTTGGCGCTGCAGGGCTCGTTGTCCAATTTTGCCTCCGGTGTTTTAATCATCGTGTTCCGGCCGTTTAAATCCGGTGATTTGGTTGAAGTGGCCGGTATCAGCGGTGTGGTGGAGCGGATTGATATTTTCCAGACCATTTTTAAAACTGGCGATAACAAAAAAATCATTGTGCCGAATTCGCAAATTACCGGTGGCGCTATCGTCAACTATTCCGCGGAAAAACGCCGCCGTATCGATTTAACTATTGGCATCAGTTACGACTCTGATTTACGCCAGGCAAAACAAATCCTGCATGACATTCTGCAGGCCGACAGCCGTGTGCTGAAGGAGCCGGCACCGGTGATTGCCGTGGGCGCTCTGGCAGATTCGTCGGTGCAGTTGGTCGTGCGGCCCTGGGTCGAAGCGACCGATTACTGGGCTGTGTACTGGGATACGCTGGAGCAGGTCAAACTGCAGTTTGATGCCGCCGGTATCGAAATCCCTTTTCCACAAATGTCTTTACACATGAAACCTCACAAGGATGACGTATGAAATATCCACTTTTGCTGGCAACTCTGGCCGCCACTACTCTGTCGGTTCAGGCCGCTGATGAGACTAAACTGGGCTGGGCAACTTCAGCGGAACTCGGCGCTATCACCACGTCCGGCAATACCAAAGGCACTTCGGTCACCGGCAAAATCGACGCCAAACAGGAGATGGTGCAGTGGAGCAATGAATATGTGCTCAGTGCCTTTTTTAAAGAAGATGAAAAAACCGACGTCAACGGTAACCGTTACAGCGAAAAATCCGCCGAACGTTATTTTGCTTCTGGCAAAGCCGGTTACAAGCTGGACACTGATCATGCCAAGCTGTTTATCTTTGGCTCTCATACCGAAGACGATTTTGGTGCCTACACCCGCTACAGCCTGATCTCCGCCGGCTACGGCGACCGTTTGTATCAGGGTGATGGCATCAGTATTGACGCCGAAATCGGTCCTGGTTACTACACCGGCAAAACTGCCGGCGATATCACGGAAAAAGGCGCTTTGGTGCGCACGGCCGGCAGCCTGGACTGGGTGATTTCCGACAGCGCCACCTTTCGCCAGTTACTGAGCCTCGAAGCCAGTTCTGACAACAAAAGAACACAGTCTGAAACTTCAGTCAGCGCCCGTATCAACGGCAGCATGCAAATGAAAGCTGCTTTTACTGTGCAGCATGACTCCGACGTGCCTGTCGGCAAAAAGAACACCGATACCCAGACCTCACTGACGCTGGTTTATTCGTTCTGATGATGACGGGACAGCACGGTCAGCCGCTGTTGTCCCGATTTGCCCTTCTAACTGCTTCGTCTATGCTTAATCGATACATGTAACACCCGGTTTAATTGGGCTGTTTTAGCCGCCGGATCCGGCCCGGCTTTACCACTAAGTCGCAGGGTGCATACAACAGGGAAGATGACAGATGCCGTTTATTGCACCGCACACTGAAGCCTTTTCGCGCCGCACCGAGCCTCTGCTGCTGTCTATGCTGCTGTTATATATCGTTACCGCCTTGCTGTGGTGGCTGACGCAACAACCAGAATCCACTTCCGCCTGGTTATCCGTAAGCCAGCACGCGTTGCTACGCCTGACTCTCAACTGGTTACTCGGCAGCTGTGCGCTGCTGTTTCCCATTCTGCTTTACACACAGCTGCTGGCAAAAAACCGCTTTGCCCGGCAGATGCAGCAAAAACTGGCCAGCACTTTTGATGAAGCGGCAGTCGGCATCGCTCACGTTGCGTTGTCTGGTCATTTTATTCAGGTTAATCAACGTTTTGCTCAGATGTTGCAATACGACCCGTCTGACCTGACAGGCAGTACTTTTCAGGATTTGACCCATCCGGACGACCTGGCTGACGACTTACAAATGTGCAATGAACTGGTGCGGGGCGAACGTGAAAGTTTTGAGATGGAAAAACGTTATCGCCGCCGCGACGGCCAGTTTGTCTGGGCGCATTTGTCCGTG
>CBFGPY010000003.1:0-19655 GCA_965650755.1 uncultured Chromatiaceae bacterium
GTGGCTTATTAAGTGGCTCACGTTTTCAGTTGTCGGTTTATGGCAGCGCAGCGCGTTTTTTCAGCCGTGACGAACAGGACACCGCGGACATTGCTCAGCTTCACGAAGCCTGGGAGCAAAGCCAGGCACGGTTGGCGCTGGCGAATCGCAAGACCGAAGCGGGCCTTATCGCCGATGTGCAGCAGAAACGCCAGCAATTGTTTGATGCCGAGCACCGCTATGAACAACTGCAGCAACAACGCTACAGCCAGTTGTATCTGATTTGCCAGCAGTTGTTGGAGCTGACTGACGGCCAAAACCGGCAGGAAACTATTCTGCGTTCATCCCGCTTGCTGGGCACATTGCAATTACTGGCTCCGAGCGAAGGCGACTCGATGGCTGCGATGCAGCAGAAATACAAACCCTTTTATAAAGCCGTATTGAGCCTGCGCTTGCTTGACCATCTGCTGGAACAAAATCTCATCACCAACAGCTATATCCTGAAAAAAGTACAACAAAAAGCCACGATGCTGCATTTGCCTGGACCACAACCCTACTGCCCGTTTCGCGACGACGTGCAAATTCCTTTGCTGATGGCGGTGTTATTACAGGACGTGGGCCACTATCATCCGGATGCGCTGCGTGTGTTGCGGGCTGATGGCAGCCAGCCCAATTATCGCCTGCAATTCAGTGCTGCCGAGCGCCAGGAGTTTCTCGACGTCAGTCTGCAGGCCAGCCTGCGATTTTTACTCAAAGGCATCGGTATGCCACTGTATCGTGGCAATTCCAAAAGCGAACGCACTGAATTTCAGCAAAATGAGCAGGAAAAAATTGCTTTTGCTGCCACAGTGCTGCGAACGGCGGCAGCGCCTGGCAGCGGCGTTGGTAACTTGCTGCGGATCCCGCAGGTTTACGCGTCCGCAGTGTTACCGGGGCGGGCCCGATTTATCTATGAGTCTTTACCGAAAGTAGCGTTGATCCTGAAAAATGGCGCCCGCGCCGGCCAATATGATGAGCGTATGGTCGACCAGCTGCTGACCATTACCGGCATATTTCCCCAGGGTTATGGCATCGTGTACCTGCCCAAAGAAAAATCGGGGCATGCCCTGGACCGCTACGAATTTGCCATCGTCAATTCACTGTATCCGCCGAGCCCGGAAACACCGTTATGTCGGGGTGTGACCCGTAATTTGCGCTTTAAAACCTCGGGACAAAATCTGGCGGTTAGTGTCGACCATAATCTGTATTTTAAACCTGCGCGGCAAAAACTGGCGGTGATCCCGGAAGCCCGGTTACAGGAAATTCTGAGTAAACTATCGTCGAACTTTGAACCGGCTCAACTACGGCATTTTTTACCGCGTTGCTGGCATCCGGACGAGTTTTTTGCCCCGGCAAAACATCAGAATTTATGGAACCGCACTGAACTGCAGCAAAACTAAACTTCATTCACAGCACTCAAACCTATGACAACTGAATCTGAAAAAATGGCGACGCAGCAGTGGTTTAACCCGGCGGATCGCGAGCTGGTTGCCCAGCGCCGGCGTGCCAAGCAGTTATGCCGGCAAATGAACGAGCAAGGCCCCGAACCTTTTAAAAGCCACCAGCAGCTGGCGCGGCAATTATTCGGCAGTGTCGGCAGCTGTTATATCGAACCGGATTTCTGGTGCGACTATGGCAGCAATATCCATCTCGGTCAGCGCTTTTATGCGAACCATCATTGTGTGATGCTGGACGCGGCCACTATCACCATCGGTGACGACGTGATGCTGGGTCCTTCGGTGCAGATTTATACCGTCAGCCATCCACTGGCCGCCAGCGAGCGGGTGACAGGGATTGAGCAGGCGCATCCGGTCGTGATCGCGGACCGCGTCTGGATCGGCGGCGGTGCTATTATTTTGCCAGGCGTCAGCATCGGCGAAGGTGCGGTGATCGCTGCAGGTGCAGTGGTCAACCGTAACGTAGCCCCGTACACGCTGGTTGCCGGTCAGCCAGCTCGTGTAATCAAAGACCTGCCGCAGTAAGTCGTCGCCAACTTCGCGGCCAGTTGCACACAAATATTTGGCCGCGACAATTCACAATTATGCATTCAGGCAGCTGCATCCTTACGGCTTTTACGATCATTTAACCGCCTCTGATGCAGTAAAATATCGTTTTTTCCGAACTGATAGTAATTATGACCCAGCGCCCATCTCTTGCGTTAATCGCACTCTTTGCCTCTGTCGTCGCCATTACGCCACTGGCAATCGATATGTATCTGCCGGCGATGCCGCTGTTAAGTCAGGCCCTGGCAACAGACTCCGGCGCTGTACAGCAGTCACTGAGTATCTTTTTGGCTTTTTATGCGCTCGGCATGTTGTTGTTTGGTCCACTGGCAGATGCGGTAGGTCGCCGGCCATTAGCGCTGCTGGGCCTGAGTGGTTTTGTCCTCAGCAGTATCTGGCTGAGCCGTAGTACTGACATTGAAAGTTTTCTGGCCGGCCGCGCATTGCAGGCTTTTTTTGGTGCCGCCGCCACTGTGGTGGTGCCAGGTTTGATTCGACAGCTGTATCAGGAACATACCGCCAAGGGCATGTCCTATGTCTCGATGATGATGATGCTGGCGCCGTTGCTGGCTCCGGCGATCGGTAGCGCTGTGCTGGCTGTGAGTGACTGGCGCTGGATTTTTCTGACCCTGGCCGGTTATGGTTTGCTGATTTTACTGTGCAGCGCAAAATTTTTTCCGGCCACCCATCCCGATAACAAACGCAAACCAGAGTTTTTCAGCGCCTACCGCACTGTATTAAGCCGTAAACTGGCGCAGCCGCTGATTGCGGTGTCGATGTTTGCGTCCTTCAGTTTCTTCTGTTTTTTAACCGCAGTGCCTTTTATCTACATTGGTCATTTCCACGTCGACACCAGCACGTTCAGCATGCTGTTTGGCTGCAATGTGCTGGCGCTGATCAGCGCGAATTTTGCCAATGCCCGGCTCGTAGTGCGCCATGGTAGCGCGAAATTGCTAAAGGTTGCTTTTGGCAGTGCTGTGGTCTGGGCCTTACTGTTGACACTGGCCGGCTCTCTGGATGCGCCATTGTGGGCCGTAGTGGCGGCGATTATTCCGCTGATGGCCAGTCTTGGCATCTGCGCCACCAACGCCGATGCGTTGATTTTGATGGAGTTTCCAGAGCATTCCGGTACTGCAACCGCGGTGATTGGCACCTTGCGGTTTGGTGCCGGCGCCGCCGCCGGTCCATTATTGGCGCTGGGCGGTCAGACTTCAGTGCTGCCTTTTGCGCTACTGATGCTCAGCGGTGTATGTGGTATGGGCCTGGCGCTGTGGTTTCGGCAGCGCCGCCTCGCGCACGCGCAATAACAGCGTCAGTGGCGCTGTAGCTGCTGTTGCAGCAACGCGACGATATCGGCGCTTTTGCGCAGCAGCCGCAGTTGCTGAAACAAAACCTCAGCTTCCGGGTATTGCAGGCGCAGATAACTGAACCATTGTTTGATGCGGTTGCTGTAATACAGGCCTTTATCGCCGGCAATTTCATATTCGGAATAACGCATCAGCATCGCCAGCACTTCTGGCCATGGCAACAGCGGCACGCCGTCACGGATGCGCAGTGCCAGATTCGGCTGCGCCAGCGCGCCGCGCCCCAACATAATATCGGCAGAACCGCTCTGCTCACGGCAGAGCGCCGCATCTGCCGGCTGCCAAATCTCACCATTGGCAATGACCGGAATGCTGATGACTTTACGGATCTCGGCAATCCACGGCCAATAGGCCGGCGGGCGGTATCCGTCGGCTTTGGTGCGGGCATGGACTGTTAATTCCGAAGCGCCTGCTTCGGCCAATGCGCGGGCGTTATCCAGTGCCAGACTGGTGTCGTCAAAACCCAAGCGCATTTTTGCTGTCACCGGAAATTCTGCCGGTACCGCGCTGCGTACCGCCTGCATAATACGGTACAGCGTTTCGGTTTCTTTCAGCAGCACAGCGCCGCCTTTGCTTTTGTTGACCGTTTTGGCCGGACAGCCAAAGTTTAAATCCACGCCAGGCGAGCCCAAAGCCACGGCGCGGGCGGCATTTTCTGCCAGCCACTGCGGTTCCTGCCCCAGCAGCTGCACCCGTACCGGTGTACCTGCCGGCGTTTTGCCGCCATCGAGCAGTTCTGGGCAAAGCCGGGTAAAGACCCGGCGCGGCAATAGCTGGTCCACCACCCGGACAAATTCGGTGATACATAAATCAAAACCACCAATACGGGTCAGCATGTCCCGCATTAAATGGTCGACCACCCCTTCCATCGGAGCCAGAATAATCCGCATATTTGCGCCAGTTATCAGAAAAAGGCCGACATTTTAGCCAGAAGCAGCGACAATTACCAAATCTGCAGATAAGACCAGACACAGGCCCCGGATCCGCGATAATGGCGCCGATACGGCCCGTTGAAGTGGTCAGGCCGAACCTATAGGTATTTTGTGGTTAAAACGCTGATTTTTCTTCTCGCTATGTTGCTGAGTGCCACCGGAGCCAGGGCTGCAGTGGCAACCGATGCAGTCTGCCCCCAGCCGCTGCGGGTTCATCTGGATTTACATGCGCCATCGGCCTATCAGGACGCCAGCGGTCAACTGCGTGGCATGGATGTCGAGCTGGTCAGCGCCATTATGCAGGCTGCCGGTTGCCAGATCCGCTGGCATGTGACGCCGATGACCGGCGCCCGTATTGTCAAAAGTTTGCAGGATGGCCAGATTGATTTAATGATCCGCGCCTCAAAAAATCCGGATCGCGAACGTTTTGCCCGCTTTAGCCAACCATACCGGCAGGAAGTGGTCGGGATGTTCGCGCGCAAACGCAGCGACCTGCCGGAGGAACTCGGACTTGCAGATGCACTGCGACTGGGCCTGCGGCTGATAGGACCGGCCAGCGGCTGGTATGGCATTGAGTTTGAGCAGTACCGCAACAGATTTAAACAGCAAAAACGTTATACCGCTTATCCGGATGCACAGGTGGGTACCGAATTGTTGTTTGCCACGCCAAGCCGCGGTGATTTGGTGCTGATTGACGCAGACCTGTTTTATCATTTTGTCGGCCCGGATCGGATCATGGATATCCGGCTGGCCAGCTCTCAATTGCATGTAACACCTGCCCATCTGATGGCCAGTCAGCAAACGGTGAATCTGGCGACGATGGCGGCGATAAATAAGGCCATCCGGCGTCTGCAGCAAAGCGGCGAATTGCAACGACTGGAGCAAAGTTACCGACCCAAAGGATTAAGCGAACAACTGGCGCAGCAAGCAAAGCTGGGCGCGACGCCGGCGATCCGCTAGAATAGGGCTTTTGATGACCCGGACCGGAACCCTGCTATGAGCTCAGCCAAAGCCCTGAAAAAGAAAATCGCCAAACGTGCCAAACAAAAGAAAAATATTCAGGTGAAAAATTCCATCCGGCTGAAACAAAAAGCAGACACAGAGACCAGCGCGGCAGCAGAAACGCCGACAGCTACGGAACCCTCTACTAGCGCGGTTTAAGCGGTTTCAGACTGACTTGCACATACGCGTGGTCGCTGCTGTAGCCATCACGCGCAAATACCGGACTCACCAGATGCCGGTCCACCACCCGATAGCTGCTGACCTCACCACAGGCATGATGGTGGCGGGGGTCAAAAGCAGCAGACACCAGCAAATAATCTAACACCTGCCCGCCCGCACCATAATAATGCGTCGGCGCGCGATAAGCTTCCACCGCCAGCTCAGCCGCGTCCTGCAGCAGAAATAACGGCTGTTGACTACGATCCGCCGCCAACAGCGGCTGTAATAACGCTGAACTCAGCACATCATTAAAATCCCCGGCGACTATCAGTGGCTCCGCCTGACCTTTGGCAGACCGGCAATGTTTCGCCAGCGTCTGACGCAGCAACGCCGCTTCATGACCGCGCTGTAGCTCAGACGCCCACAAGGCCAGCGCTGCATCCGGCAATTCGGCCGGCCGGCGTGATTTCAGATGGACAGACGCCACCCACACCGGACCAAATTGTGGCGTGTCCAGCTGCACCAGCACAGGTTTGCGGCTGAACTGAAAGCCGTTCAGTCCAAGCTGGCTCAGACCAGCAGCATCGGCAGTGATTTCTTCAACCTTTAGCAAAGGATGGCGGCTGGCGATAGCGACCACAGGGCGGGTAAATACATGCTGGTCCAGCAGTTCTGGTTGCTCGATCACGGCAAACCAGGCGTAACCTAAGGTCGCCAGCAGCTCTCGCAATTCCGTAACCGAAAACACTTCCTGTACTGCTAAAACGTCGGGTTGCTGCTCCAGCAGCAGGGTCTTCAGCCAGTTGGTTTTTTGCTGCCACTGCGCCTGACTATAGATGTTGTCCCATTCATAACAGGCCAGCGGCGGCGCGGCAAAATTCAGCAGATTTAACGTGGCGACACGCAGTTCAGCCAAGCCCGGACTCCTTCACTCGGACATTTCCCCTGACGTTATCACAGTCTGAAGTAAGCACCTAATGCACTGTAATGGCAGGATTAATCAAAAATAATAAGCGGTCGAGATTCAATTTTTCATAAGGCATTAACCGGCTTGGTTTACCTGGCCGTTCAATCAGCAGCGCCTGCTCCTGAAATGTCAGGCAGGCATTGCAAGTATGAATTTTCTGACCGTCGACATCAAAACGACATTGGCTGAGCTGCAAAAACCGGATGATCCGGCCACGGATTTTTGACAACATCCTCTTCTCCTCGCATCACTGTCAGGCCCGCCACCGAAGCAGGCACTGATGTGACTGAAGGAATCGCCGCAGGTTCCCACCGTTGTCAGTGGTCAGAGCTGTTTGCCACTTTGAGTTCCAGCCAAAGGTCATCCATCACTTTAGGCGCATCTGTCGCCTTCGCGCTGAAATTCCACGGCGACGGCGTCAGTTCTATACTGCGCAGCACGCCTTCACCGGTTTTATCCCAGGTCGACAGGTAAACTTTTGCATCATCCCAGCCCGGCAGACCAAGCGCCGCAGCATCATAACGGATCCGGATCAGGCCTTTGGCAGCATCCACTGTCACCGCAGGCGCCGCACCGAGTTTTTGCCCTGTTGCCGTGGCGGTGGCTCCAGCAGCATTAAACACCGAATTGCCCCAGCCAAACAGGAAATGGCCCAATTGCCAGGACAAGCCCTGCGGCATACTGCGATTCAGTCCAGGTAATGCAGTAGCTGCTGGTAGTTGTGTCGCCTGTGGCAGATGGAAAAACAAAGCAAAATGCACATTGTCAAAGCCATTGGCCGGCGCCCAAAACTGACTGATTTGTTGCATCTGCAGCTCCAGTTCCAGCACATTACCGCCGGCACGGGCGCTAAGCCCGCGGATATCGCGCTGTTGCTGGGCATGCGGCTGGGTCGGCCCCTGATATTGACCGTCAAAGCCTTTGTCATCGCCGGACGGGTCCGACACTGCGGCGGCCCAGCTCGGGGTTTTAACCTCGGTCTGATACTGCCAGACCGGGCTCAACAATCCAGCTTCGGCCTGATACAGCTGTAATCGGTGCTGCTGCAGTCCTAAATCCCGCACCGGTAACTGCAGCCGGAAACTGCCATCTGCCGCCGCACGCACTGCCGGCAATTGATGTAACTGGCCATTCAGCACAGGCCAGATTGGTAAATCCGGCCTGTCTGTGCTGCCTTGCAACCAGACATCCTGGTGTAACGGGCTTGAAGGTAACTCGCTGAACTGTAATTTGCCGCCTGCAGTCACCTGGCTGGCGACCTCGCCCGCCGGCTGCAGCACCAACACGGCACGGCCGGGCAATTGCAGCGTCAGTTCGCCAGCGGGATTGAGCGGTAGCGGTCCTGACACCGCACCCGGGCTTTGCCATAACACCTGGGCTTTAGCGGCGTCCAGCTGTAATCCGGCCAACAAACGCGGGCTGTCGGCAGTATTCATCACGACCACCGCCTTTTGCCCCTGATATTGCATCTGATAAGCCAGAATGCCGGCGCCGGCAGGTTCGGCCTGTAGCAGGCTGAACTCGCCGCGGCTGAATAGACGGTGTTGCTTGCGTAAATCCGCCAGCTGACGAATATGCTGATACATACTGTGCTCTGGCCGGAAGGCATCCTGCTCTGCTCCCCAGCCGCCTTTAAACATGGCCTGACGGGTTTCCGGCAGCAGTTGCTCATCGCCCTGGTAAATCACCGGAATACCGGGAATGGTAAACAGCAGCGCATACGCCTGCAAAAAGGCCGCCGGGCTGCCGGCTGCCAGAAAGCGTTTGGTGTCGTGATTATTCAAAAAAGTCGGCAACAGATGCGGCTGCGGGAATTGACTGACGTGCTGCTGTAGCCGGTAACCAAGTTGCGCCGCAGGTTGCCCCTCCGCCAGCACGCGATTCAGCTCAAAATACAGTGGAAAGGCGATAACTGAATTCAGCTCTGGTTTGTCCGCACTCCCAAGGAAGCGTCGCAGTTTGGCTTCACCGTCAGCAGCAAACGGCGTTGAAGCTTCAAACACTTCACCAAAGGCGAGAAAATGCTGTTTGCCGAGTTGCCGCGCTTTGGCCAGCACACCATCGGGCGCGTGCAGAAAATCCTGCCAGAATTCGTGTTCTACATACTTGGCGGTATCAATACGATAAGCATCGACGCCGGCTTGCTCGAGCCAATAGCGGTAACTATGTTTCAGCGCTTGGCGCACGCGGGGATTGGCGGTATTGATATCGGCGAGTGTCGCCAGCTGATAGTTGAACTCCTGACCTGGCACTGTCGGGTCGCTGATAGGCGGCGTCCAGTGATAGATGCCGGCAGCAGCGTGCGCCGGATTTAAGCGGTTGATCTGATCAAAAGGTGGCTGCACCGGCGCGCGCTGCGCGCTGCTCTTCCCCTCATACAACACAAAGTTTTTCGCTGTGTCAGCGACATCATAAGGGCCATCGTAGCCAAAGAAATTGCCGGTATGATTGACGACAATATCCTGCACTAAATACATACCGCGGCCATGCAAATCACGCGACAGCGCCTGATAATCCGCCAGCGTGCCATAGTGAGCGTCGATATTGGCAAAGTCAGTGGCCCAATAACCGTGATAACCGGCGTATTGGGCTTTTTCACTCCACCACTGGTTCGCAACCGGCGGTGTCAGCCACAGCGCAGTTGCGCCAAGCCCCTGAATATAATCCAGTTGCTGCTGAATGCCTTTGAGGTCGCCTCCGCTGTAGTGGCTGGATTTCGCCGGGTTATATTCGCCAACGCCCTGATCGTTATTAGCAGGATCGCCGTCGGCAAAGCGGTCGGTCAGCACAAAATAAATCACCTGGTCACGCCAATCCGGTGAAGCTACCTGCAGAGGTCCGGGCTGAGCAGCTGCGCCGGCGCTCATCGCCAGCGTCGTCAGCCAAATGAAGCTTGTGTTGATGTTTTTCATCCGGCCCTCAGCGAACACAGTAATCAATAAAATCCTGATGGGGTGGCAAGCGGTTGACCGTGACCTGCATCACCGCTTTGAGGTTATCGAGCAGCTCTTTCAGTGCGGTTTCATCAATGGCATTGGCCATGCTGTGATAATCCGCCGGGATCACGCCCTGACCTATCATCACCTGCTGCCAGGCGATTTCAGAAAACAGCTCGTCCTGCTCGCGCTGCACCATGCCGGTGTCGCGGAACATCGCCATTTTACGGCGCAAGGTTTCCGGCACATCCATCCGCGCACAGTCCAGCCAGTACTGGCTGTCGGTGCGTTCGTTCAGCTTGTAATGCAGGATAATAAAGTCACGGATCTGCTCGAATTCAATCTGTGATAAACGATTAAATTCGTCGCGCATCGCCGGCGAAATACCGTTGTTGGGGAAAAACTTCAACAAGCGCAGCACACCGGATTGAATGAGGTGAATACTGGTCGATTCCAGCGGTTCGAGAAAGCCACTGGATAAACCAATGCTGACCACGTTATGGCTCCACTGCTTACGGCGCCGGCCGGTTTTAAAGCTGATTTTACGCGGCTCAGCCAATGGTTCGCCATCGAGGTTGGCCAGCAAAGTCGCTTTGGCTTCTTCGTCGCTGCAATATTTGGATGAATAAACAAAACCGTTGCCGATGCGGTGTTGCAGCGGAATGCGCCATTGCCAGCCTTTGGCGTGGGCGATGGATTTGGTATATGGCGTAATAGGGTCCACCGAGGAACAAGGTACTGCGAGCGCACTGTCGGCCGGTAACCAGTGACTCCAGTCCTCATAACCGGTGTTTAAGGTTTTTTCGATCAGCAGCGCATGTAAGCCACTGCAATCAATAAATAAATCGCCGTGTACCTGCTCACCATTTTGCAGCACCAGCGTTGCCACATCGCCGCTGTCAGCGTGGCGCAGCACCTGACTGACTTTGCCTTCAATGCGCCGCACACCGAGGTTTTCACTGAACTGGCGTAAAAACTGCGCATAAAGCCCGGCATCAAAATGATAGGCATAAGACAAACCGGGTAAATTCACACCGTCGATTTTTGCCAGATGGCCAAACTTATGTTTTACGGCCGCCTGATAAGCCAGCGAAAAATCCCAGAAGTCATAGGGCATGCCAAGCTTCTGGCTACGCACCCAGAAATGATGGAAATTACAGCTGGGGAATTCTTTGCCGATGCTGCCAAAGGCATGCATGTAACGGTCGCCAATCTGCCGCCAGTTCTCAAATTCAATACCGAGTTTAATGGTGCCTTTGGTGGCGCGGACAAAGGCTTTTTCGTCGATACCCAGCGCAGCGTTAAAGGTCAAGATCGGCGGAATAGTGGCTTCGCCGACGCCAACGATACCAATCTCATCACTTTCCACCAAAGTGATACGAATCGACTTCCCCAGTAACTTCACCAACAGCGACGCTGAAATCCAGCCGGCGGTGCCGCCGCCTAAAATCACTACTTCACGCACTGGTTTATTTGCTTGCATCACGACTCCGTTTTGTTACTTCACATCGCCACAAAGCTCTGGGTACCACGTACTGGGTACCACGTACCTGCATTTTGCCATTTGCAGAGCAAATGGCGTTCATCAGGCGAAACGCCAAACTGTTGGCGTTTCGAAATCCCTGATTCACTGTACCGTCCTTCTCTGTACATAAAAAAAGCCCCGGCGAACCAGGGCTTTGATTGTGGCAGAAATTACAGCTTGTAGCTGAAGCCTAACAAGTAGGTTTTGCCGTATTCCTGATAGTCACGGATTTTCAGCGCATCACCTTGGGTTGACACGAACGGCTCGTCGGTTAAGTTCTGGCCTTGCAGGAAAATCGACAGACCTTCCAGCCCTTTAAAGCCGGCTTCGCCAAAGTCGTAACCAATTTGCGCGTCAACAATGGTCTCACCTTCGATATCCACTTGTTGCGTGTCGAAACCGATACCGTAGACATCACCTTTGAAGTCGCCACGTTTACGGGCACTGACCCGGGCCTGGAAGCCATTACGTTCAAAGAACGCTGTCGCAGAAATGATTTCTTTTGACAGGCCTGGCAGCTCGTAGTCTTTACCCAGCGGGTCTTGAATATCCTGATCAACAATGGTGTAGCTGGCGATCAGACCAAAACCTTCCAGAATGTCGCTGACAGCGCTCAGTGGTACTGTTGCAGAGAATTCAGTACCCTGCAGCGTACCGCCACCACCGTTCACTTTACCTGAACCGGTCGCACGTGAAGAAGGTGGAACCTGACCAGTGCTTGGGTCAGCCACACCGGCTAAGTCAACCTGGTACTTACCGTCGAAGATCCACTCGTTCAGATCTTTCCAGAAGTAAGCCACAGAGAAGTAACCTTCATCAGAGAAGTAGTTCTCGTACGACAGGTCGATGCCCAAAGCTTCTTTTGGTTCCAGCAGTGGGTTACCACCGTTGACACTCCAGTTGTTACCGTTGCTGTCAACCTGCTGGCTATATGTTGCGCCAATTGAAGCGTTCATATCACCCATCAGCGGACGAGACAAAGTCTTCGCTGCACCAAAACGTACAGACTGGTTCTCTGCCACATCAAAAATCAGGTTCAGGCTTGGCAGCACATGGCTGTAGCTGTGACTGATATCCGTAGGTGAAGCCACGATCAGACCATTCACAGTACCAAAGGCTGTACCTTGTGAATCCTGTTCAGTTTTGACATAACGCACACCAACACTACCGGTCACCGGGATACCGCCAACTTCGGCTTCTAAATCGGCCTGGGTATACAGCGAAGTCACGTCTTCACCAACAGTCCAGGTTTTGAAGGAGTGGCTTTGGTTGGTCAGGCTTTCAGCAGTCAGTACATAATAACCATCGTTCAGCATGGCACCGGAATCATAAGCAATCATATTACCCATGCCGATGAAGTCCAGGTTCACAGTGCCCATGCGGTACTTCTCAGGCACGGTGACCATGGCCGGGAAGTCTTTTAAAGTCATGAAGTAACCTTCAGACTTTTTGTCTTTTTCGCGGGTTTTGTACGACACACCATAGTGCATCTTGGTGAACATACCGGCGTCTTCCAGCATTTGCGTGGCGGCCAGTTTAAATGCATTCATTTCGTCATCAACAGTTGGCGCGTTGATGAAACCGTCCTGAGCAGTGTTTTCGTACAGGTCGTTACCAACTACACCAAATTTCTGATTCAGCGCAGTACTCCAGCCCCAGCTGCGTGGGCCACCCAGTTTAATCAGGTTGTAGTCGCCATAGTTCAGGCTTGGCGTAAAGACTGCGCCTGAGTTACCTGGTTTCAGTTCATAGCTCAGGTTGTCACCAACACCCAGCTTGTCACCACGTCCAGTACCGGCGTAGCTTTCGAATGACCAAATTTCGCGCTCAACCGATGAGTGGCTGGCGTCAAAGTTTAAAGTCCAGTCGTCGTTCAGGTTGTAATCAGCGTTAAAACCAAAAGCGTTCATCTTGGCATCGCGGTTTTCCAGATCGTTCCGCACTACCAGGTATTCATTGCTGACTTTACCTTTGGTAACGAAGCCTGTAGCCGGGTCTACTTCAACAGCTGAAGTACCGCGGTTGTAACCCCAGGCAAATGGAATTTCGATACCGCGCAGGATTTTCTCGTCAGAGAAATCAACATACAGCGCGTCAAACGTCATTTTCAGTTTGTCGTTTGGTGCCGCTTCGATGACTAACAACGCTGAATCACGGTCCAGTACTGATGAACGCACAAACGGCTTGGCACCACCGAGGATGGAATAGTTTTTACCAGCGACAGAAAACTCCGGGTAACCCCAGGCGTTCCAGCGTTTTTCCTGGTTTGGCGAGCTCATTTTTGAATACGCAAAAGCCACACCGATAGTGTCATTGGCGAATTTGTCGATGTAAGAGAAAGTACCACGGGCGCCCGAGTCTTTTCCGTCCGGGTTCAGTTTATCCAGGCTGGTCATTTCGTACTGGCCATTGAACTGAATGGTGCGTTCACGGCTTAATGGTTTGACCGTCTGCATGTCGATGACACCGGCGATGCCTTCGGCTTCCAGTGTGGCGTTTGGTGTTTTATAAACGGTCACGCCGCTCATAATTTCAGACGGGTATAAATCGAATTCTACGCCGCGGTTGTCACCGATAGAGACCTGCTCACGGCCGTTAAAAGTGGTGGCGCTTTCGTTTTCACCAAAACCCCGGATACTGACTTTGCTGGCACGACCGTCCAGACGCTGTGACGCCAGACCCGGCAGACGTGAAATCGATTCGGCGATACTGGAATCCGGTAATTTACCGATGTCTTCCGCAGAAATAGATTCAACCACGTTGGTTGAGAAACGTTTAGTGTTGATTGATTCAACAACAGAACGACGGAAACCTTTGATTTCGATTACTTCAACGGCTGCTTCGGCTTTAGCCTTGGCGCGAGCTTCGGTAGGTGTGAGTTTTTTGCCGGCATCTGCAGCAGCTTCTTGTGCTGCAAAGCCTGAGGTGCTGAAACCGGCTGCAGCCAGTGCCAGCGTCAGTACGCTGAGTTTATAGTGTTTCATTGCCCTTCATCCCCGGTGTGGTGTTTCATAGTTATTTGGTTGTGTGCTCCATACCAAGGGGCATGAAGTGTGACAACCATGCTATTTCTATGTGGAACCTCCCCCCGATACAACATGAATACGTATTCATAATCACGCTTTTGCGCCGGAGCAGTGCAACTTTTCACAACCTTGCACCAAGCACGTGCAATCCGCGATTTTAGCGTTGGTTTTTTCAGCGGAATCGCACTGAAATGTCCCAACTTCGAGGCCAGTCCCATGTAACGAATAGCACAGAATTTGTGAAAAAAATGATTAGTTTCAAATCGAAGTGGCAATAGGTACATATTGCGCAAATGAAAGCGGTTTAGAGACAGCGGGGAATGCAGAAATGCAGCAACTCACTGCGGTCAGCTCGCAGTGAATTGCATACGTATGCACAAAGATTTCAGCTGATTATGCAGAGAATCAGAAGTGACGGCTCCAGCTCAGGAATAGTTCTGATTGCCAGTCGCGGCTACCACTGGCTTTATCCAGTGTATTGCTAAATTCAAGCCCCCACTTCCACTGGTCAGCCTGCTCGCGCCATTGTTGTTCGGTACGCCACAACAATACTGTGCGGGCAGGTAATTGCGTTTGGGTCCACTGCGACGGCAAATCCACGCGGCCACCATCGACGTTCAGCCGTAACCAGGCGAGCTTGTTATGCCAGCTGGTCTGGCTGTCGAGCTGGGTCAGGATACCGATATTCAGCACTTTGCTGTCATTGTCGTACGAAGTGCCAAAAGCACGGCCATAACGGCGGTAACCATCATAGTGGGTGCTGTGTTCGTAATAGCAGTTGAATTTACGCTCGTTACTGCAGTCAATCGCCGTATCCAGCGCTTCCAGATACACACGGCTGCTCAGCGCCCGGATGTAAGTATCGATGCCAAGCTGATAAGACACTTTATACAACTGCAGATTTTTGGTACCAAAATCGTCAGCTATCGCCGACCAGTAAATGCCGATTGGCTGGCCGAGCAAACTGGTGCTCCAGCGTAAATCATAGCCGGCCAGCATGTTCTCAGTGCCTTCGAGCGTACCGCCGCGGAACAGACCATCAAACCAGTCATTCAGGCCATTCCCATAGCCTTCGCCACCGTAGGTCATCACCCAGCTGAAACCCATTTCCAGCGAATTCAGTGGTTTAATACCAAGTCGTGCCTGCCATAGCTTGGCATCCGGCACATGAGCGCGGCTGCTGAGCTGGCCAAAACTGGTGGTGAATGTCCAGGCGGGTAACCAGTCGTCAGCCTCTGCCACGCTGGAATTTCGGCTCAGAGTCACTGCCGGCACCGGTCTGGCGTTGGTCGACAAAATGGCACTGGTATCAAAAGACGGTCCCCAGTACTTTTCCAGCGCCCCGGCACTGATAATCCAATTACCGGCTTTGACCGCGACATAGCTACCGTCAAGCCGCGATTTATTCTGATCATACGGCTGACTGACCTGACTGACCTGCAGCCGTGCGCTGACATGTTCAGTCTGATAACTGCCGCTGGCCTGCGCCTGGGCTTTATCGCGCAGCGTATCACCAAAGCGCACAAAAGCCGGTTGTTCAGTTTCACCGGCCAGGCTCAGGCTGGCCTGCACTTCACGCCGGTCGCGTTGCCAGATCATCATGACGCGCTGCAGCGCCTCTTGCGCATCCTGCTGCAAAGTGGCCGGGTCCAGTTGCTGCAGGTCCTGCAGGATGCCGCTCCACATCAAAGGATAGGTATTGATGGGCTGACGGATATAACCGCTATCCGACAGCAGCTGAATATCGTTGCGCAGAGACAGATCATCCGCTTCAATCCACCAGCCGGCAGAAGCCGGTGCGCTCACAGCGGCAACGCCGCAAACCAACAGAGCTAATAGTTTCAGTTTCAAAATTTTTTCTCTTGGCGAAAAGATGGGCCGATTATACACACCGTTAACAGCACACCCAATGTCAGCGACCGCATCCGGTACAATTTCAGTACAAAAAACGGGACCGAAGTCCCGTTTATGTCTGGCAGATAACTGCTGTTACCAGATCTTCACCCGCACATCGTCAGGCCGGTACATGCCGTCGCCTGGTTTGACGTCGTAGGCCTGATAAAATTCCGGCATATTCGACAACACACCAAGCACGCGATACATACCCGGCGAATGTGGACCCGTGATAATTTGCTGCCGCAGCGCTTCGTCACGGAATTTAATCCGCCAGACTTGCGCCCAGCCTGTGAAGAAACGTTTCTCGCCGGTAAAGCCATCAATTACCGGTGCCGGTTTGCCAGCAAGTGAGTTCTGATAAGCCCGGTAAGAGACAGTCAGACCACCCAGATCAGCGATATTTTCGCCAAGGCCGAGCGCCCCCTGCAGATGCAGGTCATCAATCGGATTAAAGGCACTGTACTGGTCAATCATCAGCTGGGCGCGTTGCTTGAATTTCTGCTCATCGTCCGGCGTCCACCAGTCACGCAGGTTACCATCACCGTCAGAACGACGGCCCTGATCGTCAAAGCCATGCGTAATTTCGTGGCCAATCACACCACCGATAGCGCCGTAGTTGACGGCATCGTCAGCTTCGACGTTAAAAAACGGTGGTTGCAGAATCGCAGCCGGGAACACAATTTCATTCATCGTTGAGCTGTAATAAGCGTTGACCGTCTGTGGTGTCATGCCCCAGTCGGTGCGGTCGACCGGCTTACCGAGGCGACCGGTATTACGCTGATATTCACAGGCGCTGCTGCGCTGCATATTACCCACCAGGTCACCGGCTTTGATCTCCAGACAGCTGTAATCCCGCCAGACATCCGGGTAACCAATTTTGGTATTAAATTTCGCCAGTTTCGCCAGCGCTTGTTGTTTCGTCTCCGGACTCATCCACTCCAGGCCGTTGATGGACTGCTCAAAGGCGGCACGCAGGTTTTTAATCAGCTGCTCCATCCGCGCCTTGGCTTCAGGTTTGAAGTGTTTTTCCACATACAGCTTGCCGACCATAAAACCTAAGGCTTCATCGATGGCGGCAACAGCACGCTCTTCCCGTGGTTTTTGTTGCTGCAGACCATTCAGGGCCCGGCCATAAAAATCGAAGCTGGCCTGCTCAAAGCTACTGGCAAGCAAAGCAGCATGACTGCGGATTAGATGAAACTTCAGGTACAACTGCCAGTCGGCCAGACTAATCTGGCTTTGTAATTTGGCAAACTCAGTTAAATAAGTCGGCTGACGCACCACCAGGCTGTCGATCGCAGGCATTCCCGCACCTTCAAGGAAGCCCGCCCAGTTAAAGCCAGGTGCTGTGGTTGCCAGTTCTGCCGGCGTCATTTTGTTGTAAGTCGCGGTGCGGTCGCGGTTTTGCACCCGGCTCCACTGAATAGTCGCCAGTTGCTGTTCAATGGCATAAATCCGGTCTGCTGCGGCAGAGCCATCCGGCCAACCGGCCAGTTCCCAGAACTTGGCAATCATCCAGCGGTATTGCTGTTTGATTTTCTCCGCTTTTTCGTCAGTTTTTAAATAGTTATCCCGATCTGGCATGCCAAGACCAGATTGATTGACCAGGCTGATGTATTGGGTGGAATTTTTCTGGTCCTGCCCGACGAACAAAGTTACCGGCGTGCCGTAACGTTGCGCTTGCAGTTTGCCCCAGAACATGGCGAGTTCATCAGCGTTTTTCAGGCCATCAATAGCGGCGATGTCTGCGGCGAGCGGCTGCAGTCCCAGCTGATCAATAGCCGCGGTGTCCATAAAAGCACGATACAAATCACCGATTTTCTGCGCGTCTGTACCGGCTTCGGCTGGTTTTGCTGCTTGCTGCTGAATCAACTCCAACACATGTTTTTCCGCGTTATAACGCAGTTCGTCAAAACTACCCCAGCGCGATTTGTCTGCCGGGATCTCGGTTTTTGCCAACCAGTTGCCGTTGACGTAACGGAAGAAGTCTTGCTGAGGCTTGACCTGTGTATCCAGATTGCCAAGTTCGATGCCTGATTTCAGCTGTACCGCTTTCGCCTGAGTTTGCGGGGCAACAGGTTCCGGCGCTTTGCCACAGCCCGTCAGATGAAAAGTCAGCGCGGCTGCCACAGCCAGCGCAATCACAGTTTTTTGCGACATAAAAGTTTCCCGGAACAACAATGAAATTTGTTCCGAGTGTAGTGATGAGGAATTGAATGTCCAGCACCTGACCGTCGCAGGAACGCAGTTCTGCGACGGACAGAGCATTAGCCGCTATGAATGCAGGCACTCAGCCGATGAGTCCTTTACGGGACCAGTCCGGAACAGTCATCGGCTTAGCCTTAGTTGATTAGACCTGAAATGAAGCAGCCTGGGTCCGCAAACGGGCAGCCAGTTCAGCCAGTGCTTCACTCGCTTCGGCACTTTGTGCTGAGCTGCGGCTAACCTCAGAAATACTGCCGTTAAAGTCAGTGATATTCCGGTTAATTTCTTCCGCAACAATGGTTTGCTGCTCAGTCGCCGTCGAGATTTGCACATTCATATCCACAATGGCTGAAATAGATTGTTTGATTTGCTCCAACACAGTGCCGGCCTGCTCGGCATTGTGCACACTGCCCTCGGCATGGCTCTGCGATTCGGTCATGGCACTGACCGCTTCGCGCGCCGCGCCTTGTAGTTTGTCAATCATGCTGCGGATAGACTCAGTGGCCTGCTGGGTATTGGTTGCAAGCGTCCGCACTTCGTCGGCCACCACAGCGAACCCCCGTCCCGCCTCACCGGCTCGGGCCGCTTCAATGGCCGCATTCAGCGCCAGCAGGTTAGTCTGTGCCGCGATGCTTTGGATCACCGACAGCACCTGGCTGATTTTATCTGTTTCACTGTTGAGCTGACCTATCACAGTGCCCGCCGACTGAATAGCTTCAGATAAACGCGTGATAGCGATAATATTGGCATTGACCTGCTGTACGCCCTGCTGCGTCTGCACATCCGTCTGATTGGCCTGATCTGAAGTGTGCTGAGCACTGTTCGCGACTTCCTGAATTGCCGCCGACATCTGATTAATCGCCGTGGCGATTAAATTCGCCTGCTGCTCCTGCTCAAATGCGGTGTTGCTGACCTGATGGCTAATAGTGCTCATTTCCTCCGAAGCGGCTGCCAGCTGTGCGACCGCCTGACTGAGCTCAGCAAAAAACTGCTGGACCCGGCTTACAGTCTGGTTAAAAGCCAACGCCGTCTGGGCAATTTCGTCCTGGCCTGTCACTGTCGCCCGCAGACGCAGATCCGAATGCTGGCCGACCGCGACTATCGTCGATTGCAGATTAGATAACGGTTGCTGAATGGAGCGGCTAACCAGCACGGATAACAACAGCAGCATCAGACTAACCAGCACAACCACGCACAAAAATAACCAAACCGTATTCGTCAGCGTCTGATGTGATTCGTCGGTAAAATGTGCTGACTCCATGAGTTGCAGGTCAATCAGTTTGGACAGTGAGGCGCTCAGAGGGTCAGCGCTGGCGTACAATTTTTCATTAAAACTCTTGGCTTCCTCAACAGTTAGCTGATTGGTATTCAGTAGTTGACGGTACTGCGCCAGCTGCGCTGTCCAGATGCTGATGTCGCGCTCTGCGGCATTGAGCAACAACTGTTCATCCGCAGTGATCCGGGTATTCTGATACGCCTGCCAGGCTTTTTGGGCTTGTGCTTCGGCCTGGTCTAGCAGTTTTAGCGTCTCGCTGGCATCGATTAACCCGGCACGATGTTTATGCAGAGTATCGACAATAGTCACCGCATAAGCATCAGAAACCTGTTTGATCTGCTGCAGT
>CBFGPY010000004.1:0-18423 GCA_965650755.1 uncultured Chromatiaceae bacterium
GACATTCATGCCGGCCATCAGCGGCCCTTCGATGACATGCAGCGGGCGATCGGCCTGCTGGCGTGGTCGGCATCGGGGTGATCGCCGCACTTATCGCCGGTTTTATTCCGATTTTGTGGAATTTTCTGATGCATGATTACCAGCGTCAGCGCGTGCTCACATTACTGGACGAAGAGCGCGATCCACTCGGCAAAGGCTTTCAGATCATTCAGTCGAAAATCGCCATCGGCTCCGGCGGTATTGAGGGCAAAGGCTGGTTACATGGCACGCAATCGCAGCTGGAATTTTTGCCGGAGCGCCATACCGACTTTATCTTTGCGGTGTACTCCGAAGAATTTGGTCTGATGGGCGTACTGGCCCTGCTCGCGATTTACCTGTTTATTCTGGGGCGTGGCCTCGTGATCGCCAGTCAGGCGCAGGATAATTACAGTAAATTCCTTGCCGGCAGTATCACCCTGACGTTTTTTGTCTATGTGTTTGTTAATATCGGCATGGTATCTGGTATCCTGCCGGTAGTTGGTGTGCCACTGCCACTGGTCAGTTACGGTGGTACCTCGTTAGTAACCTTATTAGCCGGCTTTGGCATTCTGATGTCGATCAGTACCCACAAACGGATGTTAGCAAAACAATCATGAAGCACAGCGCCCTCAGTTCTAATCTCCCAGGCTCCGGCAAAACAGTCTCAGTACTGGCCCTGAGCATTTTTCTTGCGGCCTGTTCCAGCGCCCCGGAATCGACCGATGGCGGTCTGCCTGACAATATGGACCCGAATGCCGGTCGTTATTCACAGGACAAAGACAGTATTCCGCTGCGTCTGCCAACCGAAGATGAATTACGCGACCCGGAGCCTACAGTCGAAACTTTGAGCCGGGGTGGTAACAAACCTTACAATATCTATGGTGTGAATTACTCGCCGCGTACTGACATTCTGCAGTATGAAGAAGAAGGCGTGGCATCCTGGTATGGCAGCAAGTTTCACGGCCATTTGACGTCTAACGGCGAAGTTTATAATGTGTTTTCAATGACAGCGGCGCATAAAACCCTGCCATTGCCCTCTTACGTGCGGGTGACCAACCTCGACAATTACCGCACAGCGATAGTGCGCGTCAATGACCGTGGCCCCTTCCACGACAACCGGATTATCGACCTGTCTTACTCGGCAGCTTATAAACTCGGCATTTTTCCGGGCGGCACAGGCCGGGTCAAACTGGAGCTGATTTCCTCCCCGGCGATGGCGTCGCAGGAAAGTTTTGCCACCCCTATCGCAAAACTGCCGGATATTCCTTACCAGCCAGTCACGCCAAGCGAACGCCCAAGCCGCAGCAGCAACGAATTTGTTGAACGGCCTTATGCACCGGTTGCCGACGCGGCAACGACTGTACCGGTACGCAGCAACACGGCTCAGCCATCCGCTGCAAAGTCACGCCCGGCTGCAACAACGCCGTTGGCCAATGCCAGCAGTAGCAATGGCTGTTTTATCCAGCTGCTGGCAAGCAGCGATAAAGCCAAAGTGCAACGTTTAGGGAACGAATTACAACAGCAATTGTCCGTACCTACAGCCATTGAGAATGCCAACGGCCTGTTCCGGCTATTGGCTGGCCCGTTACAAGGCAATGCGCAACATGTGCTGGACACAGTGCGTTCTGGTGAGTATCCGCAGGCATACTTTACCAATAAAAGTTTATGTGGCTGAAAAGCCCAATCCAATTAACCTGTTAGCACAATAAGAAAGAGTCTCATGAATCAGTATCGTCGTCTTTTCCTTGCCAGCAGCTTCAGCTGCTTTAGTTTCTTCGCGCACAGTCAGGCTGTCCAAATCACCCCGACCCCACCGGAAGTGAACGCTAAAGGTTTTATCCTGATTGATTTTCACACTGGCAAAGTGCTGGCTGAAGGCAATGCCGACACGTCTTTAGCACCCGCCAGTCTGACGAAGATGATGACCAGCTATGTCATCGGCACTGAAATCAAAAATGGCAATGTCAAACCGACCGACCAGGTCACGATCAGTGAAAATGCCTGGGCGAAAAAATATACCGACTCATCCAAGATGTTTATCGAAGTGGGTAAAACCATTTCCGTTGAAGAATTAAACCGCGGCATTATCATCCAGTCCGGCAATGACGCCTGTGTGGCGATGGCAGAACATATCGCCGGCACTGAGGGCGCTTTCGCCGAACTGATGAATGCCCACGCCAAACGTCTGGGCATGGAAAATACCCATTTCACCAACTCACATGGTTACCCGGACCCTGAACTGAAAACCACTGCCCGCGACATGGCAAAGTTGTCAGTGGCATTGATCCGCGACGTACCGGAAGAGTACAAAATTTACTCCGAAAAAGAGTATGTGTTTAATGGCATCAAACAGTACAACCGCAACGGTCTGCTTTGGGATAAAAGCCTGAACGTCGACGGCATCAAAACCGGCCATACCTCAGAAGCTGGTTACAGTCTGATCACCTCAGCCACCAAAGACGGCATGCGGCTGATTTCGGTGGTGATGGGCACTGAAAGCGCCAAAGCCCGCGAAGCGGAGAATAAAAAGCTGCTGACTTATGGTTTCCGCTTTTTCGAAACTTTCTCGCCATACAAAGCGGGTGAAGAATTCGCTTCACAGCGCGTCTGGCAAGGTGTGAAAGAGAACATCAGCCTCGGTGTGCTGAGTGAAACCCCCATTACACTGCAACGCGGTCAACGCAAAAACATCAAAGCAGACTTCAAACTGAACCAGCAACTGGTTGCGCCTATCGCAAAAGGTCAGGTGGTCGGCACTGTGTATCTGAAATTAAATGATGCTGACGTTGCCGAATATCCGCTGGTCGCACTGGAAGATATTGAACAGGCAGGTATTTTCGGCCGCTTGGTCGACTATGTGAAGATGCAGCTGCAATAACAGCCCGCAGATATTTGCACGTACTGACGAAAGTCCCGGCACAGCCCGGGACTTTTTGTTAGAATAGAGCCCGTTTTTTCACTGTTCCCTGCTACAAGCAAGAGGTGTCCTGTGGTGACTGTGGTTAAAGATACCAAATTTGACGAATTTCTGGAGTTTCCCTGCGCATTTACCTTTAAGGTTCTGGGGCTGGCCCACGAAGATCTGGTCCCTCAGGTGATTGCGACTTTGCATCAACATGCCGGCGCCAATGATTATGCGCCAACGGTTAAACCGTCCAGTAAGGGCAACTACCACTCAGTATCTGTCTCTGTGGTGGTGCGGGACAAAGACCATATCGAACTGTTGTATACCGAACTTGGCAGGCTCGAACTGGTCCGCTATGTCATGTAACACTCGCGCAAGCCGGACGTTCCCTTATAATGCGCCGGCGTTGACACTCAGAATTCAGCCGAGGACTGCCGATTGCCCTGTTCTGATGCACTGATCATCCGCGATTTAGGTTTGGTGGACTACACCTCGACCTGGCAACGGATGCAGCAATTTACCGATCAACGTGACGACAATACCATCGACGAAATCTGGTTACTGGAACATCCACCGGTGTTTACCCAAGGCCAGGCCGGCAAAGCTGAACATTTACTGTTCCCCGGCGATATTCCGGTGGTGCAGGTCGACCGCGGCGGTCAGGTGACTTATCACGGCCCGGGCCAGTTAGTGGCATATGTGCTGCTGAATATCAAACGCCGCAATTTAGGCGTGCGCCAGCTGGTGAACCTGATTGAGCAAAGCATTATTGCGACCTTGGCGCAGAATCAGGTAGAGGCTTATGCCAAAGCCGATGCTCCCGGTGTTTATGTCGATGAAAAAAAAGTGGCCTCATTAGGCCTGCGCGTACGTAAAGGCTGTACCTTCCATGGCCTTGCGCTGAATGTCGATATGGATCTATCACCATTTTCCCGCATTAATCCTTGCGGTTATGCCGGCATGCAAATGGTACAAAGTAAAGATTTGGGCGGGCCTGCCTCGATGCAGCAGGCAAAACAGCAACTGAGTGCTCAGCTGGTGAAACTGCTGAATGTCAGTGAATTTCAGGAATTAACAGGGTTTTAGTACAGATGACCAAAACTGCCCGTATGGAGCCAGGCGTCAAACTGCGTGACGCTGACAAAATGGCCTTAATCCCGGTAAAAGTATTACCAACCGAACCAGCCGAAATGCTGCGTAAGCCAGCCTGGCTGAAAATCAAATTACCCAAAAGTTCTGAACGTATCGATGAAATCAAAGGCGCGCTGCGTAAGCATGGCCTGCATTCTGTTTGTGAAGAAGCATCCTGCCCGAATTTAACCGAATGTTTTAACCACGGCACTGCGACTTTTATGATTTTGGGCGCAATCTGCACCCGCCGTTGTCCGTTTTGCGATGTAGCGCATGGCCGCCCGCTACCACCAAGCGCTGAAGAGCCGGAAAAACTGGCACTGACCATCAAAGACATGAAGCTGAAATATGTGGTGATCACCTCAGTCGACCGTGATGACTTACGTGATGGTGGTGCTCAGCATTTTGCTGACTGTATCACTGCTATCCGCCGCGAAACCCCGGCGATCAAAATTGAAGTGCTGGTACCGGATTTCCGTGGCCGCATGGACACAGCGCTGGATATTCTGACGCAAACACCACCGGACGTGTTTAACCATAACCTCGAAACCGCACCACGGCTGTATAAACTGGCGCGTCCGGGTGCGGACTATAAATGGTCACTGGAACTGTTACGTCGCTACAAAGAGGCACATCCTGAAGTGTCAACCAAGTCCGGCCTGATGGTTGGCCTTGGCGAAACCACCGAAGAAATCATTGAAGTGATGAAGGACTTGCGGGCGCACAATGTCGATATGCTGACTGTTGGTCAGTACCTGCAACCGAGTAAACACCACTTGCCGGTCAAACGTTATGTCTCGCCGGAAGAGTTTGATGAAATCAAACGCATCGGTTACGAAATTGGCTTTAAGCATGTCGCCTCTGGCCCATTTGTGCGTTCAAGCTATCATGCCGATCGCCAGGCCGCCGGCGAAGATATCAGCTAATCGCTGTTGCCAGCGATAAAGTCATTCCTTAGCAGGCTGTGTCACAACAGCCTGTTTTTTTTCAGTAAAACAGCTTATGCTTTTAACGATTCTCAAGGAGCTGTCATGGACCATCGTAAGTTCAGCCGTATTTTGTATAACAATCAGGCCACTCTGCGTTTTCAGGGGCAGAACTTCTTTACTCAGGTGCTGGATCTGTCGCTAAAAGGAGCCCTGGTGCAGCGCCCTGCCGATTTCCAGGGGCTGGTCGGTGAACAGGCGCAATTACAGTTTCAGTTGGATCAGTCTGAACTGGTGTTAGAAATGGACGTCAGCATTGCCCACTTACATGATGCCACTATCGGTCTGCGCTGTGAGCGTATCGATATTGAAAGTGCCAGTCATCTGCGGCGCTTATTAGAGCTGAATCTGGGGGATGCGGAAATGCTCAGCCGCGAACTCAGCGAGCTGTCAAACTAAGCTCCGCGGCCTCCAGCGCTTCCAGAGCGGCCGGATAGCCAAAAGCTGCCGCCTGGTGCATCAGCAGTTGCCAACGCTGCATATCCTGCTGTTGGCGCGCCAGATAAGCGAAATAATACTGCACCGGCATCAGCATAGCGCTTTGTTTCAGCTGGCGCTGCATGATCTGCCGATACAACGCCGGCACAGCCAATTCAAAATGCTGCATATGACTATCGGTCCGCACCGGGCGCCAGGCCTGCACGCCGGCCGCACGGCAAGTGTCCACCGGAGTTAAACTCAAATCGGCCAGTTCGAGCCCCCAATGCTGGGCATAGCGGGCGGCATCGGCAGTATCCAGCAGCAAATTCGCCAACACATCCCGCCGGGCACATTCGGCTGCCGCGGTCGCCGCAGGTAATGCATACTCATCGATAAATCCCAGCGCGTGACTGAATTCATGCCGGAATAGCGCCGGTGAAAACTGCTCAGGCAATTGCAGCCAGCCATTATTAAAACTAGCCTGGCCACGGCCAGCGGCAACCAGCAGAATTTGTGCGCGACTCTGCTGCATAATTTGACTTAAGCGTGTCGGATCACAGGAGATCCGCTGCTGTGCCTGCTCAGTGCAGCGCAATTCACGGCTATCCAGCACTATCGGCGCTAAAAAACAGACCGGCAGCGAGGCAAAATCGGATTTTGACCAGTCCTGACGCAATTGCTGCCAATGCGCAACTGACAGTAAACTGCTCAGCACAGGCTGCACATTGAGCTGACAACCGGCTGGCGCGGCACTTGTGCTCAGGAGCGGTGGAAGGACCGGTGGCATCACCAATGCGTCATGCCATAAACCTAATCGAATCGCCTGTTCGGAAGACAGCGACGCGACTGCCCAGGTCTGTAGTTGCTGATATTGCTGCAATGGACCCAGTTGGGACTGCGTCAGCTCAAGCCACTGGTTGACTGCGGATGGATGACCTTGCCGGATGGCCGTCGCCAGTTGCTCTGCAGCTTTTAACGGCAACTCAGCCTTTAATGACTGCTGAGCCCTGGCAAACTCCAGCGCGCCGGGTATTACCGCTGGCTGTGGCTGACATCCCAGCAGCAACACAGATAAAAAAAAGCCAGCAAGCCGGCTTTTTTTACTCTGTTTCCAAAACTTAATGCTGATGAGCATCAGTCTGATCCGAAGCGGCCGGTTGGTCTGCAGAGCCAGCCTGTTCACCCACGTCAGCCTGCTCTATAACAGCCTGACGCAAGCGGTCCAGCTCCAGCCGGGCATACCGATGCTCAACGAACTCATAGACATTCGTTGCCAGCGACTTTTTGAAATAAGCAGCAGCCTGAGTCGGGTTATGTTTCAGCGCATGCCAGCGAGCGAGGTAAAAATACACTTCACACAGCTGCTCGGCCAATTGCTTCGGGTCCGTGGCATCTGTGCTGGCAAGCTTTAAAAGCTCAGCTTCGCTGATTTGACCAAGGTAAAAAGCCACTATTTGTGCAGACCAGGCTTTTTTATCCAGTGCAGCCTGTTGCTTGGCTAATAAAGCAAGCGCTTGTGGTTCTGACTGTTCTGCTTCAGCTAAAAATAACCAGAGGCTACGGTACGGATCATCCGGTTTTAATGCCTGAAACTGTTGAAAATCGTTGATGGCCAGCGCCAGTTTGCCGTCGTATTGTAACGCGATGCCGCGGTTTAAATAGGCATACTGATACTTAGGTTCCAGTTCAAGTGCGGAATCAAAAGCGTCATAAGCCAATTCATAGTCACCGCTCAGCGTATGCTGAATGCCCATGAAGTTATAGGCATCCGCCATATCGGGTTGCAGGCGCAAAGCACGCATAAAATCGTAACGCGCCAGTGCGGAAAGCCCAACGCTGTCATACATCACACCGCGATCATAGTGTAAACGGCCGCGTTCGGCGTCAGACATTTTGCCGCTCTGCAGCATTTCACTGATGCGCGCAATCGCGATTTCAGTGCGAAACGGCGCAGCAAGGGGTTCTGGTTCAAGCGGATTTTCAACAAGGACACCAACAGGCGCTTTGGGCGCCAGTTGGCAGGCAGATAACGCCACTGCTGCAGTCAGCAGCAGTGGCACCAAACGCAGCTTAGTTAACTGCTTCGGCATGGGCTTCGCCCGCTTTGCTATTGGCTTCTTTGATAGACAGACGGACGCGGCCTTGTTTGTCTACTTCCAGTACCTTCACTTTAACTTTCTGGCCCAGTTGCAGGTGTTCTGCCACATTGTTCACACGCTCATCAGAGATTTGTGAAATGTGGACCAGACCATCTTTACCTGGCAGTACGTTGACGAAAGCACCGAAATCAACGATCCGGACTACTTCACCTTCATACACTGCACCCACTTCGATTTCAGCAGTGATAGCTTCAATCTTCGCGATAGCAATACCAGCAGCTGCGCTGTTGGTCGCGGCGATTTTAACGGTACCGTCATCTTCGATTTCGATTGTCGTGCCTGATTCTTCAGTGATCTGACGGATCACTGCGCCGCCTTTACCGATCACATCACGGATTTTCTCCGGGTTGATGTGCAAGGTGTAGATGCGTGGCGCATGCTCAGACAGCTCAGAACGGTGCGTGCTGATCGCAGAATCCATCACGCCCAGAATATGGATACGGGCGGCTTTGGCTTGTTTCAGCGCGATCTGCATGATTTCTTTGGTGATACCTTCAATCTTGATATCCATCTGCAGCGCAGTGATACCAGCTGTAGTACCAGCCACTTTGAAGTCCATGTCACCCAGGTGATCTTCGTCGCCCAGAATGTCCGACAGCACCACAAAGTTGTCGCCTTCTTTCACCAGACCCATCGCGATACCGGCAACTGAAGCCTTGATTGGCACACCAGCGTCCATCAGCGCCAGCGAAGAACCACAGACTGAAGCCATAGAGCTTGAGCCGTTTGATTCAGTGATTTCAGACACCATCCGCACTGTGTACGGGAAAGCTTCGAAATCAGGCATTACCGCGGCAACACCGCGTTTTGCCAGGCGACCGTGACCAATCTCACGGCGTTTTGGTGAACCGACCATGCCGGTTTCGCCAACAGAGAACGGTGGGAAGTTGTAATGGAACAGGAAGTTATCCGTTTTGTCTGACAGCAGGTCATCTACTGTTTGCGCGTCACGGGCTGTACCTAAAGTACAAGTTACCAGTGCTTGTGTTTCACCACGGGTGAACAGGGCAGAACCGTGCGTACGTGGCAGTAAACCTGTCATCACTGACAGGCCACGAATCATTTCATTGTCGCGGCCATCGATACGTGGTTCGCCGGCAATGATGCGGGTCCGGACGATTTTTGATTCCAGGTTATGGAAAATTTCGCCGGCTTCGGTTTCGTTGAAGCTTTCACCTTCAGCCAGTTCCGCTTTGATTTGGGCGAAGACTTCAGCCTTGATAGCGCCGATGCGCTCGTAACGTTTGGCTTTTTCGGTGATGCGGTATGCTTCGCCAACAGCAGCAGTCGACAGCGTTTCGATTTTGCTGATCAGTGCGTCATTTTTCGGCTTAGCAACCCAGTTCCATGCTGGCTTGCCAGCTTCTGCTGCAAATTCAGCGATGGCTTTGATGGCGACCTGCATTTGGTCGTGACCGTAAACCACAGCACCTAACATCACGTCTTCTGACAGCACCTGAGCTTCAGATTCTACCATCAATACTGCGTTGGCAGTACCTGCAACCACTAGGTCAAGTTTGCTGGTTTTCAGCGCGGTTTCAGACGGGTTCAGCACGTACTGGTCATTGATGTAACCAACGCGGACTGCACCCAGCGGGCCACTGAACGGAATACCTGAAATCGCCAGCGCAGCTGAAGTACCAAGGATAGAGATGATGTCCGGCTGGATGTCCGGCTCAACAGAAACCACAGTTGCAATAACCTGAACTTCGTTGGTGAAGCCTTCAGGGAACAGTGGGCGGATTGGACGGTCGATCAGACGTGAAGTTAAAGTTTCGCCTTCGCTTGGACGGCCTTCACGTTTAAAAAAGCCACCTGGAATACGGCCGGCAGCATACATTTTTTCCTGGTAGTTTACAGTCAGCGGGAAAAAGTCCTGACCTGGTTTTGGTTCTTTTTTACCAACTACGGTAACCAGCACTGCGGTATCACCCATGCTGGCTAATACGGCACCGTCAGCCTGACGGGCAATAACACCGGT
The DNA here is from genome assembly GCA_965650755.1 of uncultured Chromatiaceae bacterium. Classification (GTDB taxonomy): domain Bacteria; phylum Pseudomonadota; class Gammaproteobacteria; order Enterobacterales; family Alteromonadaceae; genus Pararheinheimera. The sequence goes on from CBFGPY010000004.1 coordinate 9,601, forward strand.
TTCTAAAGTGACGGTATGCTGACCAAACTGGAATGATTTTACGATAGGATTCACTTGATATTTTTCCTTTGTCTTGTACGCGTGGATCAGGGCCCTGCTGGGCCTTTTACGCGGTATATTTTTGGCTCGATATTGCGCGGCACAGTATAGCTGTTTCAGGGGCGGAAAAGATAGTTCAGCACCAGAATGGCGCAGGAAAAAGCCGGGCTTTTTATCGCAGTATATTGGGGTTCGGCGGAATTAGCCGGATCCAGGCAAATTAATAAATTGCGGGCATAAAAAAAGGAGCTAAAAGCTCCTCTTTTTACTGGTTTGGCTGGTCGATTAACGACGCAGACCTAAACGCTCGATCAGAGTTGCGAAACGTGCTGAGTCAGTACGTTTCAGGTAATCCAGCAATTTACGACGCTGAGAAACCATCCGCAGCAGACCACGACGTGAGTGGAAGTCGTGTTTGTGTTCAGCGAAGTGTGGTTGCAGCTTGTTGATAGAACCGGTCAGCAGAGCAACCTGAACTTCAGTAGAACCTGAGTCAGCAGCGTTAGCACCGAAATCGGCCAGGATTTTTGCTTTTTCAGCAGTAGTTAGTGACATAGTATCCTCCAGGATATGTAATACAGCCGCAGCCAGGCACTAATCCAGCCTACGACCAAAAATGAGCGCGCATTTTAACACAGCACGCTTCGAGTACAAGTAATATCTTAACGATTCGCTGTATTCAGCAGCCGGCGTACTTTTAATTCAGCGCCGGCCTGCATGCCTACACCAATAAACCCTTGTTGTTCGTCATAAAGCGCGATGGCATCGCTTGGCTCTACCGGTAACAACTGCAATAGAGCAGGTGTCAGCAGTACCGTCTGACCGTGGCGCAACCGCGAGACAGCGGCAGCATCCAGACTTAACCGCGGCAAACCAGCAAGCGCATAGTCCATCGGTAACAACAAGGCATCCAAACCAGTCCAGTCCTGCGCCTGATTCAGTGGCGCCAGAAACTCATCAGTCAGCATCTGACTGGCCTGAAAGGGGCCAACCTGAGTCCGGCGCAGCGCCGTGACGTAAGCGCCGCTGCCAAGCGTTTCGCCGAGATCGTCAATCAAAGTGCGGATATAGGTGCCTTTGCTGCAATGTACAATAAAACGCGCATCTTGCCCGTCAAAGTCCAGCAAATCAAAACGGAAGATATTGATAGGCCGTGCGTCACGCGGCACCGTGATGCCCTGACGCGCATATTTGTACAACGGCTGGCCCTGATACTTCAGCGCCGAGAACATCGTTGGCACCTGCAGCTGCGGACCACGCATCTTTTCGACAGCCTGCTGCAACTGCGCCAAATCGAAACTAACCGGTTTTTCGCTGATGATTTCACCGGCAGCATCAGAAGTATCGGTCCGCACGCCAAAACGTGCACTGACTTCATAAGTCTTGTCCGTGTCGAGCAAAAACTGGCTGAATTTGGTCGCTTCGCCAAAACAGATCGGCAATAACCCGGAAGCTAACGGGTCCAAAGCACCGGTATGACCGGCCTTTTCCGCCTGATATAACCAGCGCACCCGCTGTAAAATGCCATTACTGGACACTTCCAGCGGTTTATCCAACAGCAAAATGCCGTCAACGATACGACGCGCCATTGTTATTCTTCTTCGTCTGACTTGGTCTCAGTACCAGGTCTTGGATCCAATTCCTGGCCTGCAGCGACGCGTTTTTGCTCGTCACTTTTACGCACATTTTCGACCAGATTCGCCATCCGGATCCCCTCATCCAGTGACTTATCGAAGTAAAAACGCACTGTTGGTACAATACGCGCCTGGATCCGTTTGGCGATCAAGCTACGGATAAAACCGCTTGCATCGTTCAGGATGTCGAGGTTTTGTTTTACCTTGTCCGCTTCAAGACCCAGGAATGTCACATAAATCTTGGCATGCGACAGGTCTTTTGACACATCAACATCAGACACGGTGATCATGGTATGTAACCGTGGATCTTTAATTTCCCGCTGCAAAATGAGCGCCATTTCCTGCTGCATTTGCTGGGCGAGCCGGTCAACCCGGCTGAATTCTTTTGCCATAATACTCACCTGAAATCAGAAACAAACAGGGGCCGCTGGCCCCTGCTTCATTTAATAATTTCTATTAACTCAATAGATTACAGTGTACGTTCAACCTGAACCACTTCGAATACTTCGATTTGGTCGCCTTCACGGACATCATTGTAGTTCTTCACGCCGATACCACACTCGAAGCCGTTGCGTACTTCAGAGACATCGTCTTTGAAGCGGCGCAGTGATTCCAGTTCACCTTCGTAAATCACCACGTTGTCACGCAGTACGCGGATTGGCGCATTACGTTTGACGATACCTTCAGTGACCATACAACCGGCAACTGCACCGAACTTCGGCGAACGGAACACGTCACGAACCTGAGCCAGACCGATGATCTGTTGTTTAAACTCAGGCGCCAGCATGCCGGTCATCGCCGCTTTCACTTCATCTAACAGTTCATAGATGATGCTGTAGTAGCGTAAGTCCAGATTCTCGTCTTCGATGATCTTCCGCGCATTGGCTTCCGCACGCACGTTAAAGCCGATAACGATGGCTGAAGAGGCTGCAGCAAGCGTCGCGTCAGTTTCAGTGATACCACCGACACCGCTACCGATGATGCGGATTTTCACTTCATCTGTAGACAGTCGCGACAATGATTCGCTGATGGCTTCGACAGAACCCTGTACGTCCGCTTTCAGTACGATATTCAGCTCGGCCACATCGCCTTCTGTCATGTTGGCAAACATGTTTTCCAGCTTGGCTTTTTGTTGACGCGCCAGTTTAACATCGCGGAATTTACCCTGACGATACAGTGCAACTTCACGGGCTTTACGCTCGTCACGAACCACTGTGACTTCATCACCGGCAGACGGCACGCCAGACAGACCCAGAATTTCAACCGGAATTGAAGGACCTGCTTCTTTGACTTCATGACCATTTTCGTCACGCATCGCCCGGACGCGGCCATATTCCAGACCACACAACACGATATCGCCCTGACTCAGCGTACCTTCCTGTACCAGGATAGACGCGACAGGACCGCGGCCTTTATCCAAGCGGGATTCGATCACCACGCCACGCGCCATACCTTCACGCACAGCCGTCAGCTCGAGTAATTCAGACTGCACCAGCAATGATTCCAGCAGGTCGTCGATGCCTAAGCCAGTTTTAGCAGAAACCTGCACAAACTGAGTATCACCACCCCAGTCTTCCGAAATCACACCGTATTGCGACAACTCGTTACGTACACGATCCGGATCCGCATCTGGTTTATCAATCTTGTTCACAGCAACCACAATCGGCACACCGGCGGCTTTCGCATGCTGGATAGCTTCTTTGGTTTGTGGCATCACGCCGTCATCGGCTGCGACTACCAGTACAACGATATCCGTCGCTTTAGCACCACGGGCCCGCATCGAGGTAAACGCGGCGTGACCTGGTGTATCGAGGAAAGTGATCATGCCACGGTCGGTTTCAACGTGGTAAGCACCGATATGCTGGGTAATACCACCGGCTTCGCCAGCGGCCACTTTCGCTTTACGGATATAGTCGAGTAAGGATGTTTTACCGTGGTCGACGTGACCCATGACGGTCACAACCGGCGCACGTGGTTCCAGTGCACCTTCACCTTCACGGTCAGCCATGACGGTTTCTTCTAACTCGTTTTCACGGGTCAGCGTGAACTTGTGGCCCATTTCTTCACAGACAATAGCCGCAGTTTCCTGGTCAATCACCTGGTTAATGGTCGCCATCGCGCCCATTTTCATCATCACTTTGATGACTTCAGACGCTTTTACCGCCATTTTGGCAGCCAGTTCAGCAACAGTGATGGTTTCACCAATTTTTACTTCACGCTCAACCGGCTGTGCTGGCTTGTTAAAGCCATGCAACATACTGGTTGGGGTTTTCTTTTTCTTATGACGATTGGCGCGGTTAAAAGCGTCTTTATCATCAGCGTCGTCTTTTTTCTTGGCTTTGCCAACCGGCGCTTTTTTGCCGTGACGGCGACCACCACGTTCATCACGTGAATCTTCTTCGTCTTCGGCTTGTTTGGCGAACACGTTACTGGTCAAGTGGTAATCACCCACTTCCACTGCCGGGGCAGCTTCCTGTGACCAACGCTCAGCATTTTCTTCAGCCAGACGACGGGCTTCTTCGGCCTGACGCTGTGCTTCTAGTTCCAGCTTACGCAGGCGTTCAGCATCTTGTTGTGCTTTGATCCGCTCAGCTTCTTTGCGGGCTTCTTCTTTGGCTGCGCGACGGGCCGCTTCTTCCGGATCATCTTTCGCTAACTGCGCGCGCTCAGCTTCACGTTTTTTCGCGTCAGCGGCTTTACGCTCGGCTTCGGCTTTACGCTCGGCTTCTTCACGGGCGCGCTTTTCAGCGGCCTGACGTTCAGCTTCTAAGCGCGCTTCTTCTTTGGCTTTCTCTTCAGCCAGACGCGCTTCTTCTTCAGCTTTGATCGCTGCGTCATCCATCATTGGACGTTTGACGTAAGTCTTTTGCTTACGGACTTCAACCTGAATTTCGCGGTTGCGGCCGGCACCACCGCTGACACTCAGCGTGGTTTTTTCTTTGCGTTTCAGCGTTAAGCGTGATGGCTCATTGCTGGCTCCGCCGTGTTGTTTACTCAGGTGCTCAAGCAGAGATTTTTTCTCATCTTCGCTGACCATCTGGCCAGCCTGCTTTGCAATACCTGCATCAGCAAATTGTTGAACCAACCGATCAACAGTCGTTCCCACATCACTGGCCAGTTTTTCTATCGTGACATCTGCCATGTAATAGTTTCCTCCGTTGACCTATCAGTTCTGCTCGCTAAACCAAACGATATTGCGTGCAGCCATAATTAATGCAGCAGCTTTATCTTCTGCCATTTTTTCAATTTCAATCAAATCATCGACACCTAATTCGGCCAGATCATCGAGCGTCACCACACCTTTACTGGCCAGGACATAAGCGGTGTGGGTTTCCATGCCTTCGAGGCTCAGCAGCGCTTCACTTGGCTGCGAACCTTCCAGTGACTCTTCACTGGCCAGCGCACGGGTCGTCAGAACGGCTTTGGCGCGGCGGCGTAATTCTTCAACAGTTTCTTCATCCAGACCATCGATGCTCAGCAGTTCAGAAACCGGCACATAAGCAACTTCTTCCAGTGTGGAGAAACCTTCGTCAACCAGGATAGAAGCGAAGTCTTCGTCGATTTCCAGCGCGTCCATAAACACACTGAGCACTTTCGACGTTTCTTCCTGATGCTTTTTCTTCATGTCCGAAACTGACATGACGTTCAGTTCCCATTGCGTCAGCTGACTGGCCAGACGCACGTTTTGACCGGCACGACCAATCGCCATTGGCAGATTGGAATCTTCCACCGCGATATCCATCGCGTGTGCGTCTTCGTCAACGATGATTGAAGCAACTTCAGCTGGCGCCATGGCGTTAATGACATATTGTGCCGCGTTATCGTCAAACAACACGATGTCCACCCGCTCACCACCCAGTTCACCTGAAACCGCCTGAACCCGAGAACCGCGCATACCCACACAGGCGCCTACCGGGTCGATACGGCGATCGTTGGTTTTGACCGTGATTTTCGCGCGTGACCCCGGGTCGCGGGCTGCGCCACGGATTTCGATCATCTCTTCACCGATCTCCGGTACTTCGATGCGGAACAGTTCGATCAGCATTTCCGGACGGGTACGACTTAAGAATAGTTGGGCGCCACGGGCTTCCGGGTTCACTGCATACAGCAGGGCACGGATGCGGTCGCCAGGACGGAAGGTTTCACGTGGGATCATCTCTTCGCGGGCCAACATCGCCTCGGCATTGTTACCAAGGTCCACGATGACGCTTTCACGGTTGACTTTTTTCACCACACCGGTGACCAGTTCGCCAACTTGATCGATATAAGCTTCAACAACTTGTGAACGCTCTGCTTCACGAACTTTTTGTACAATAACCTGCTTCGCCATTTGCGTGGTGATACGGTCAAACTGAATAGATTCGATTTGTTCTTCAACATAATCGCCAACTTTCAGATTTGGCTCATCATACTGCGCAGCAGATAAGGTCATTTCACGGAACGGATGTTCCTGGACCTGGTCGTCCGGAATTACTAACCAACGGCGGAAAGTTTCATAAGCACCGGTTTTACGGTCAATCGCTACACGAACTTCAATATCGCCTTCATTTTTCTTTTTGGTGGCTGCTGCCAGCGCGAATTCCAGCGCCTGGAAGATTTTTTCACGCGGAACTGATTTTTCGTTCGATACCGCGTCAACAACTAATAATATTTCTTTTGCCATGATTTCTGCCTCACTCAGAGCCGTGGTTCTTATCAGAACACCGGAACTACGTTTGCTTTATCTACGTTATCCATAAGCAAACGATAAGGTTTGCCATCCACTTCGATGACGAGCATGTCATCTTCAATTGCGTTAAGAAGCCCTTTGAAACGCCGGCGACCATCCTGAGGAATGGCCAATTTAACTTCAATTTTTTGTCCGACCACCTTGGCGAAATGCGCCGGGGTAAACAAAGGACGATCTAAACCCGGAGAAGAAACCTCCAGGTTGTATTCGTTGGGAATTGGGTCTTCGACATCAAGGACAGCACTGACTTCACGACTGATCAGCGCACAGTGGTCGACATTAACCCCATCCGGATGATCGATAAATAAACGCAGGGTGGAATGCCGGCCTGCGGCCATGAACTCTATGCCCAGCAATTCGAAGCCATTAGCCTCTACTGTAGGTGCCAACAGCTCGGTTAACCGCTGTTCTTGTTTAGTCAAAGAGACCTCCGGAAATAAAAAAAGGGCATATAGCCCAGAATAGTAGTACAACGTTACCCCAGATATAAAAACGCCCCGATAGATCGGGGCGACTTTACACCGGTAAAACAGGATATCGCCAATCCTGTTTTAAATCTGGTTGCGAACTGAAGTTTTCACTTGTGGTTCGCGACTACGATAAATTCAAGTTGAAATTATCATTGTCCGTGAAAGTGGTTGCGGGAGCCGGATTTGAACCGACGACCTTCGGGTTATGAGCCCGACGAGCTACCAGGCTGCTCCATCCCGCGTCCGTAACTGGCGTGCATTATATAGTGGAGACCACTGTATCGCAACATATTGTTTCGCAGTTCACCGCTTGGGTTTCACTGCATCAACGCTGTCACAAAGCAACAGCGATGAAAAGAATTGGTGCCGAGAGCGGGACTCGAACCCGCATGCCTAGGGCACTACCACCTCAAGGTAGCGTGTATACCAATTTCACCATCTCGGCATTATTCAGGGGTATTCCGGGAGATTAGTTACCGACCGGGATATCTTTTGAAGCTTCTTTTTTCTCTTCAGACTTGGCTGGTGCGGTCTCTGCAGCAGCTGGCGCCGTGATGTTTTCAAATTCAGATTTCTTCTGAATATGAGTAGTGTTGTAGTTACCTAAAATCAGGCTCAACACAAAAAATAATACTGCTAATACTGTGGTTGAGCGCGTCAGGAAATTGCCACGACCAGCAGAACCGAAAATTGTTGCCGAAGCACCCGCGCCGAATGACGCACCCATATCTGCACCTTTGCCGTGCTGGATCAGCACCAGACCGATAATTGCCAGCGCGACGATTGCGTATAAGACGATGATAATTTCGTACATCTTTATTCCTTTGCCATCCGGCAAATTGCAGCAAACTCTGCTGGTTTTAAACTTGCTCCGCCTACCAGTGCACCGTCGATGTCTGGCTGGCTAAACAGTGTCGGCCAGTTGTCGGCGTTGACACTGCCACCGTATAAAATTCTGACCTTAGCAGCCGCATCTGGATTGATCCGTGCCAGGTGTTGCCTGATGAAAGCGTGCACTTGTTGTGCCTGCTCAGGCGTTGCTGTCAGACCGGTGCCAATGGCCCAAATTGGTTCATAAGCAATCACAGTATCAGCCAGCAAATCAGGGTGCGCAGCATACACTGCATCTAAATGCTGTGCAAGAACCCACATGGTTTTTTCTTGCTGCCTTTCGGATAAAGTCTCGCCAAAACAAATAATTGGCGTGATTCCAACCCGCAAAGCCTGCTGTGCTTTTTGCAAAACTGTTGCATCAGATTCAGCAAACAGACTACGTCTTTCACTGTGTCCGAGAATCACGTACTCAGCACCAGCGGCGCGAATCATATCAGCACTTATTTCACCTGTGAAGGCACCCGCCTTCTCACTGCTGACATTTTGAGCACCGAGCCGATAATGCGTCGATTTCGGGAAGTCAGACAGAAAGATTACAGGTGGACAGATCAGAATTTCATGGGTGCTGTGAATGTTCTGCAGCGTGGCAGCCATTGTCTTGACCAGCTCCAGATCGCCATTCATTTTCCAGTTTGCAGCTATTAACGGACGACGGACTGTCATGCGGACTCCCCTGTTTCAGCCGGCGCGATCTTAACGAACATCGCCTCTGCAGACAAGCAAAAGCCGAAAAAAACCTGTGTTAAGATTTTTTCCGGCTCATCAAATCAGAGCATCAGTGCAGGCATCAATGCACTGAAGCAATGCAGAACTTAGCTGGCCAGTTTTACCGCCGCGGCAATTCTCTCTGCATATTCCTGTACCTGGGTCTGTTCTCTTCCTTCAACCATTACACGAATCAGTGGCTCAGTGCCGGATTTTCGGATGAGTACCCGTCCTTGTCCATGCAATTCCGCTTCAACCTGAGCGATCACTTCTTTCACGTGCATGTTATCCAGCGGTGCCGAACCTTTTTCAAACTTCACATTGACCAACACTTGCGGCAATTTGGTCATGC
>CBFGPY010000005.1:0-17735 GCA_965650755.1 uncultured Chromatiaceae bacterium
TCTAAGCTAAACGATTTTAACAGCGACGCGCACAAGGCACTGGCGCGGGAAGCGGTGCGTAAGTCACTGGTCTTGCTGAAAAATAACCAGCAACTACTGCCGTTGTCGCCGAAAAGCCGCATCTTAGTCGCCGGGGACGGTGCTGACAATATTGCCAAACAAGCCGGCGGCTGGAGTGTGTCCTGGCAGGGCACTGATAGCAGTAACGATGATTTCCCCAATGCCACTTCGGTATATGAGGGGATTCGGCAGCAGGTTGAAGCGGCGGGTGGCAAGGTGGAACTGGCCGTCGATGGCGCTTACCGGCACAAGCCTGATGTGGCGGTCGTGGTGATTGGTGAAAGCCCTTACGCCGAGTGGTTTGGTGATATTCAGCAGCTGGAATATCAGCATGGTGATAAACAGGACCTTGCCTTGCTACGAAAACTAAAACAACAGGGTATCCCGGTAGTGACGGTGTTTTTAAGCGGCCGGCCGCTGTGGGTGAATCCGGAACTGAACGCCTCCGACGCTTTTGTCGCAGCCTGGTTACCGGGCTCTGAAGGCCAGGGCGTGGCCGATGTGCTGCTGCGTGACGCGAAGGGCCAGGTGCAATCTGACTTCCATGGCAAACTTAGCTTTTCCTGGCCGCGCACTGATCAACAGTTTGTATTGAATCAGGGCGATACTGCCTACGACCCTTTGTTTGCTTATGGCTATGGGTTAACCTACGCAGATCACAGCGAATTGGCACAATTGCCTGAACAAAGCACGCCCGCGGCCACGCAGCAGAACAATACCGGCGGTCAAACGCCACTGTTTTTGCGCAATTTAGCGCCGGGTTTGGTTTTTGCCCTGACCGACAGCAGTGGCAGCGCCGTGACAGTCACGACGCCTTTTGGCGTCAGCAACGATGGCAAAAGCCTGGCGATGCAGTCGGTTAATCTGGCCTATCAGGAAGATGCGCGGCAATTACGCTGGGATGCGGTGCAAAGGGCCAAGGCCAGCCTGCGTTTTCGTCAGGATGCTGCCGCCAAAGATTATGCTAAAGCTAAGATGCTGCGTTTGAAAATGCGACTGGACCAGCAGGTGCCAGCCAATCTGCAGCTGGCAGTGCTGTGTGATGCCGCCGGGGTTTGTCAGCGCCAGTTGAATCTGCGCGAGACACTGGCGACACTTAGCCCGGGCGTCTGGCAACAGCTCGAAGTGGCTTTGGATTGTGCGGCAAAACCAGCGCTTACTCAGCCGTTGCAGGATGCAGTGATGTTCAGTGCCAGTGGTCGTCTGAGCCTGGCGGTGGCTGATGTGGTGCTGGCCGAGGGCAGTCATGTGGCCGGTGACGCCAACGTGATCAGACTGGGCTGTGATCCGGCGCAGGCGGGACTGAAACCGGCCAGCTTAAAATTATGGTCGCGGCCGCCGGCTCGTTGACGCCGTATCATTCAAAGTTTGAAAGCGGCAGCGTAATTCGCTGCCGTTTTATTCCGGGGTTTCACAGTGGTTAAAACCTTCACCCGCAATCAATTATTCTGGCTGTGCCAATGCGGTGGCTGGGCGGTGTACGCCGTGCTGACCGAACTGATGATTAAAATCCCCAGCCAGGAACCCTGGCAGGTCAACGTGCCGCATTTGCTGCTGGATACCTGCTTTGGTTTTGGCCTGACTCTGCTGCTGCGGGTCTGCTACAAACGCTTCAGCCAGCAAAGCACCCGACTGAAAATCTACTCGCATCTGAGCGTGCTGTTGCTTGGCTGCCTGGTCTGGACCCAGTGGAAGTGGCTGACCTTACAATGGTTGTACGGTCAGGTCTGGCAAGCGATGACCTGGTTTGACGTCGGTACCTGGCACTCGGCGTCTCTGACGATTTTATTGACCTGGACCGCTTTGTATTTTGCCTACAAAGCGACTTTCGAAACTATGGAGCAGCGGCAAAAAGCCGCCGAAGCGCTTGATCTTGCTAAAGAAGCGCAGCTGAAAATGCTGCGTTATCAGCTTAATCCGCATTTTATGTTTAACAGTATCAATGCGATTTGCACGCTGATTTTGCGTCAGGACAATCAGCATGCCGTATCAATGCTGGAAAAACTCTGTGATTTGCTGCGTTACAGCCTGTATACCGACCCACTCGCAACAGTGACTGTGGCGGAAGAAATCGACATTCTGCAGAGCTATTTTGCCGTCGAGCAATGCCGGTTTCGCGATAAACTTGCCGTTACTATCAGCGCGGATGACGACGTCAGACCGCTGCTGATGCCATCGCTGCTGCTACAGCCGCTGGCGGAAAATGCGCTGAAACACGGCATGCAGCAAGCACAGCAGCATTATGCCGTTAGTGTCAGTTTCAGCCGGCAGGATGATTTCCTGATCATTGCGATGCTGGATAATGGCAGTGGTTTTAGCCCTGATGCTTCTCCTGGCATCGGTTTGCAGAATTGTGAAGCGCGGCTGGCGTTGTTGTATCCCGGCCAGAGTCTGTTTCAGTTTGGTAACAGGCCGGATCAAGGCGCCTGGATCCATATCCGCATCCCGCTGCAGCCTGGGCAAGAACAAAATCCGGAGGTAGGATGAACCCATTACGCACGCTGATTGTTGATGACGAACCGGCAGCAATCGAAGGGCTACGGCTACGCTTACAGGGTTTTGCCGATATTGAGGTCGTTGCTGAAGCCGGCTCAGTGCAGGCCGCGCTGGCGTTGATTGCATTGCATCAACCTGAGCTGATTTTTTTGGATATCGAAATGCCGGGGGAAACGGGCTTTGACCTGATCCGTCAACTGCAACCGGAGCTGTGCCCGGCCATTGTTTTTGTCACGGCTTTTCACCAGCATGCGGTGCAGGCCTTTGAAGTGCGGGCACTGGATTACCTGTTAAAGCCGGTCAAGCTGGAACGGCTGGCGGATGCGATTGCCCGGGTACGGGCCCGCACCGGCACGGCGAGCAAAGCGCAGTTGCTGGATGCTGTGACGCAGATAGCTGCCGGCCCCGCCGCCACCGCCAGCGATACGGCAGAAAACGGGACCAGCTATTGTATTGAAAGTCAGAAACTGGTGATCCAGGACGGTCGCAGTCCAATCCAGCTGATCTCCTACCAGGATATTCTGTGGATAGACGCCGCCGGCGACTATATGTGTGTGCATACCCGCAGCGAAACCCATGTGATGCGCACCAGATTAAAAAACCTGCTGAATGAGCGGCTGCCGGATTTATTTGTGCGCATTCACAAATCAACAGTAGTGAATCTGACTTATATCGAACAACTGCAACCGCTCGGCAATTCCGAATACAAGGCGGTACTTTCGAACGGCAAAGTGCTGAAAGTCAGCCGGACTTTTGCCCGTGGCCTGAAACAGCGCCTGTTGCCTCCATCACAACAGGCGCGCTGACCTCAGTGTGGCAGCTGCTTGTTAAAAAACTCAACCAGCTGCGGATTCATTCCGGCATGAAAACCTTTGCGGTCAAAGCCGGCTGGATCATGACAAGTCGGCAAGATACTGAGAAAGCCGCAAGGCAGCAGAAATGACAGGTGGGCAGCGCCTGGTACCTGATGAAATTCGACTTGGTTGCCAAGCTGGTCACGGATTACTTTCGCGTTGGTTGCGTCCGGCACTGTGTCATCTTTGTCACCTTGCCATAGCTGCACCGGCACTTTGACCTGACTCAGGGCCGCCGGGTTATTCAGGCTAAACCCGAGACCAGGTGCCGCCAATACCAGGGCTTTAATCCGCGCGTCTTTGCTGAATTGATCAAAGCCGTCCGGCAATTCGCTGCCAAGCAAAAATGAACCTGACTGTCGCAGCATCTCGCAGGCAAATTCGGACTGAGTGGCACAATATTGCGCGACGCCGCGCAGATCTGGCTGGGCACCGGCAGCGGTTAAGGCGGTAAAAGCACCGATCGAAAAACCATAAACCCCAATTCGCCCGGCATCCAGCTGCGCCATCGCCGGCCATTGTTGCAGCATATAGTCGATGGCACTGCGCAGCTGCGCCGTGCGGCCAGTGAAATATGCAGGGCTGCCGACCGAGCTTTGGTCCAGATAGTTGTCGCTGTGCATCGGTGCTGCGACCACGTACCCTGCTGCAGCCAGCGCCAGTGCTAAATCGGCATGGCTGACGATTCCGCCCCCGGTGCCGTGGGAAATCACAATCAGCGGTAATTGCTGACCCGTGACCGGACCATTGGCAGCAACCTGCATAAACTGCGAGCCCAGCCACTGCGCCGAAACTGCGGCGTTGCTCGGATACCAGATCCCCATCGTCATCGGTGCGTCCTCGCTGCTGCCCACCTGCACCACCTGAAATCCGACTGGTCGTTCAGTGGTTAATGCCTGCCGATATAACAGCGCGATGACGGTACCGACTAACAGCGCCAACACCGCAATACTGATGGCGCTAAAACGCAGAATTTTATTGCCAAGGTTGCGCTTGGGCTTGGCGACAACTGCTGTGGCGGGAATGGGGGGTACTGACATCGTTAAATCTCCTCGGGGGTTGCCGCTATCGGCTGATCTGAGCCGGTGTCTAATGGCAGCTCAATGACAAAACAACAGCCACGGCCACCAAGGCCAGGCTCCAGTCGCACCTGGCCGCGCATACGGGCCACGGCCTGGGTCACAATCGCAAGTCCAAGGCCAGAACCCGGGATGTCGCTGCCGGCGACACGGTAAAAACGTTCAAACACCAGCGCCTGTTCTGCGGCGGCGATGCCCGGGCCATCGTCGGCAACACTAAGCCGTAACACCTCAGGCGCAGCGGCGGGTTCTAAACTAAGACTGACCTCCACCATGCCGTGCTCCTGACCATAGCGGATAGCATTGCTCAGCAGGTTCTGTATCACAGACTGCCAGGCCAACGGGTCGACAGGGTGAAATAGCTGGTCCGGCGCATCCAGTGCCAGTTCAATGTTGCGAGTCAGTGCCGCCGGTACCAGATTGGCGATGCTCTGACGCAGACTTTGGGCTAAATCCAGCCGCACAGCTGGTGCGGCGGTGGCTGAGTCCATGCGGGCTAAATCCAGTAACTGCTCAATCAAATGTGAAGCGCGGGCGATGGCGTGTTCCAGTTGCTGACCGGCCTGTAGTCGTTCTGCGCTGTCTTGGGCTTTGCTCAGCACATGGGCCTGTGCCGCAATCACTGCCAGTGGCGTTTTTAATTCGTGTGCGGCGTCCTGCACAAAACTATGTTCCCGCGCGATCCGGCTACGCAGCTGACTGAATAATCGGTTGAGTGCGCTGCGCAGCGGCGCCAGCTCGGCATAAGTCACGTCCAGTGCCATGGGCTGTAAGTCGTCAGGCCCGCGTGTGGCGATACTGTCCGACAACTTCTGCAACGGTCGCAGGCCCCGCGACACTGCAAACCAGACCGGTACTAACAACAACGGCAAGGCAATGAAGATAGATATGCTCAAATTACTGCTTAATTTGGCCAGCAGCAAAGCTGCAGCCGGAGCAGGCTCAGCGAGCAGCAATGTCCATTGTGTGCTCTGGCCACGAAACAGTTGGTAGGTGGTACCGTTCATTTGTAGCCGCGCCTCGCGGGCCTGGCTGAGTTTTTCGCTGTCCGCGCCCGGAGTGCGGTACAGGGTCTGGCCGTGCCGATCGGCTAGTTGCAACACAAATTGTTCAGGCACTCCGGCGCGTTGGTACACGCTGTTAAACAGGTCGGCGTACAAGATTGCTGCCTGACGCGCAGCTGCAGCATCTTCAATTTGGCTCAGCACCGCCAATATCGCTTCGCCGCGTTGTAGTTGTCTGGCTGCCGCCGCGGTTGGGCTGCTTTCCTGCCAATAATAGAAGGCGACCAGCGCGAACCAAACCAGCACCGAAGCTGCCAGTAGCGCCAGAATGACACGCCGGACCAAGGTCCGGCGCGTGAGCAGGGATCTTAGTTTCATGGCACCAACATATATCCAACACCCCGAACGGTGCGGATGCGCTGAGCGCCGATTTTACGGCGCAGATTGGAGATATGGACTTCAAGCAGGCTGTAATTCAGCGCATCGCCCAGCGGTTCCAGCCGCTGCGCCAGCACGCCTTTGGGGATCACAGTGCCGGGTTCCCGTGCCAGCTCCAGCAGCAGCTGAATCTCCCGGCGTAACAGGTCCAGTGCAATGCCGTCCAGCCAAACCAGATAACTGCGTGGATTAATCTGCAAGGCGCCAAATGTCCATAACGAGCTGGCTTGGCTGGCGTAGCGGCGCAGCACGGCACGCAGGCGCGACAATAATTCGGCCATAGCAAATGGTTTGATAATAAAGTCGTCGGCGCCACCGTCCAGACCGGCCAGCCGGTCATCGAGACCAGAGCGGGCAGTGATCATAATCACCGGCAGCACAACGCCATTACTGCGCCAGCGTTTGAGCAGGTCAAAGCCGTTGCCATCAGGCAACGCAAGGTCCAACAGGATACAGTCGAATTCCGGATCTACGGCACTGCGTGGCGCATCGGCAACCCGCCGCAGCCAGACACTGCTGATGCCTTCGGCCTTCAGCGCCTGTTGCAGCGCAAAGCCTAAATCCAGATCGTCTTCAATAATCAGTATGTGCATGACTGCAGTATAACCATGCCAACCTTAAACAGAGCCAAAACGGCTGCACATGCGCTGGCCGCAAGGCTAGTGCCGGTCCGGCCAGGGGTCGGCATAGGCCGGGTTGCTGACAAAATGGGTATCCGTCAGGCTTTGTAAAAACGCCAGCACGGCGGCGCGTTCTTCTGCGGTTAAATCAAAGCCTTTGACGAAGTTACTTTTGACCGGGTGCAAGCGACCATCGCCTTGCCATGGCCCTAGTTTGGTGTTGCGGCCACCTTGCTGATACAAATCCAGCACTTGTTCCAGCGTCGCGACACTGCCGTCGTGCATATAAGGTGCGGTTAGCGCGATATTTCTCAGAGTCGGTGCACGAAAGCGGCCATCATCGTTCTGTTGCATGCTGAGTTCAGCCAGGCCGCGGTCTTTGTCCGGATAGCCCAACCCCTCCACCTGCTGGCGGGCGGTGAAATACAAACCGGTATTGTGAAAAGGCCGGCGGTCCAGCGGCTGTTTTTCATGGCTGGTGGACTGGGTGAAATTAAAACCACCGTGGCAATGGTGACATTCCAGCCGTTCGGAGAAAAACAGATTCATGCCGTTGATTTGCTGTGGTGTTAAGGCGCTGTCATCGCCCTGATAGGCGTAGCGGTCAAAGGGTGACTGCAATGAAATTAAGCTTCGGACAAAGCTGGCTAAAGCCTGGGTAACGCGCGGAAAATTAACCTCTTCATCGCCAAAAGCGGCGTCAAACAACGCCGGATATGGCCCGCGTTGCAGCTGTTGCAGCACTTGCGTTTGATGGCCGCTGATACCGAGTTCAACCGGCTGCTCGCCAAACATCGGAATGAGCAGCTGCTGTTCAATTTGTTGCAGCTCCGGATGGGCCCAGGTCAGGGTTTTGTTATAGGCGACATTAATCAGCGCTAAGGCATTGCGCCGGTGCCGCTCGCCGGTGCTGCCGGTGGAAACGCTGCTCGGTTCGGCAAATGCGCTCGTCTGCTGATGACAGCTGGCACAGCTTTGCTGGCCATTCCCGGATAAGGCTTTGTCATAAAACAAATACCGGCCCAGTTCTACTTTTTCTGCAGACATCGGATTGTCGGCCGGCACTGCGGGTTTGGGAAAGCCTTCAGGCAACGGCCACTGATACGGCTGGGGGGCCGGCGTGCAGCTGCTCAGTAAGCAGGCCAGCGCCAGTGTCCGGGTGGTTTTCAGCGTAACTGCCATAAACCCGCCACTGCTGAAGCGTCCACACCAAGTCGCGGCAAAAGTTGCCGGCAACTCTTGGTTTGTGGGTCGGACATACAGGAATTATCCCCGCTGGCCCCAAAATCCTGCAGCAAAGGCCCGAGGTCCAAAATCAGCTGTGGCTGGCCGCTATACTGCAATTGCACCTGGACCTGATTGGGTTGCTGGCAAGGACTTTGTGGCGCGCGCATCACACTGGGGCCTTTGCAGCCGGTCGACCCCAGATGTAAAGACCAGTTGGCGGTGCCGGTTAAATCCAGCCGCAGAAATTTATAGCCGTGTTGCCAGCTCCAGTGCATATCGGTTTGTTGCAATGGCGCGGCAGCCAACAGTGGATTTTGATGATTCAGCTCTGCCGGTATGCCGAGCGTGAAGTTAAGCGGGCCCGCTGTTAAAGCGCTGGCCAGTGGAATGTGCCATTGACCGGCATCGTTGCTTTGGCAGTCGATCCCCAGCAAGACAAGACGGTCATTGCTGTACGGGCCGGGCGTCAGCGCGATAGGTTTGGTCTGGTGGAAATCGCTTAAAAACAGCTGCAACTGGGCGAGCTGAAAAGTCTGACCGTCCAGCGTCAAATTGGAATCACAGCGTAGCGGCTGGCCTTGCCACTGCAACTGTAATTGCAGTGGTGCCGGGCGTTGTGGTTGGCAACCCGCAAGGAAGCACAGTAGAAAAGTCGTACAATAATTAATAATTTGTTTACTGTTTTGCATTTTCGTATTTATATATGGTAGTCAAAACCACCTTAACAAAACCCGGGTAAAACGCAAAGAGTTTGCCCGCTTTGCCGGAGTCTGCATCATGCCGCATCGATCCGTCATCAGCCGGTTCAGTCTGGTCGCCACTGCACTGTGTACCACAGCGCTATTCAGTGCAGCTGTATACAGCCATGCCGAACATGACCGTGCCCGTTTTGTCGCGCCAACCGGTAAAGACGCGGGCCGCTGCGACAGCCCGGTGCGGGCCTGTCAGAGCATCAGTTATGCCGTGCAGCAGGCCAGTAAAGGCGACCGCGTGCTGGTCGCAGAAGGGCAATACGCAGTACAAAATGCGGACGATTTATTTTATCTGACCAGCAAATTAGTGCCGGTGCTCGGCGGCTACAACAAGTTTGACCATTTCCTCGACCAGGCGCCGGGCATCAATACCACAGTGTTAACCGGCGTACCGGATGCCTACATCGGCCAGCTGCAACTGCAGGGCTTTGTGGTGGTCAATGACGGCTTTTCGCAGCGATTTGCCGACAGCGCTGCACTGGAACAGACGCAGCAACAATTGCAGCAAAGTCAGGGACCGACGCCTTGTGTGGATGGTAAAGCTGGGATTTACCCCTGTAAAAACATCGATTTAGTCAGTCATGTCGCGTTGGCGGATATTAGCCTGAAACCAGGCGCCGCCAATGATATCTGGGGCCATACTGACCTCAATACCGGTACTGAATACGCCATTATTGGCCTGGATAATGGCACCGCCGTGTTTAGCCTGGCTGATCCGGCGGCACCAAAGGAAGTCGGTGCTATTGCCGGCAGCCGCACGTCCTGGCGTGATATCAAAGTACTGCAGTTTTACGATAAAACCCTGGCGCGCTGGCGGGCCTATGCTTATGTCAGTTCGGAAGGTTCGGACAATATCCAAATTCTGGATTTAAACCAGTTACCGGGCTCGGTGCGGCTGGTGGCCGCGGACAAAGCGGTGACTTCGGCGCATAACGTCTATATCAGCCATGTCGATTACACCACCAATACCGCGCTGGATGGCCTGGAGCCGACGCTACATATCGTCGGGCAAAAAACTGTGGGTGGTGCTTTTACCACTTATGGTCTGAAAAATCCGGAAGCGCTGACGCCCTATTATCTGCATAGTAATGGCGTGCGCAGTGACTACACCCACGATGCGGCGTCGATGGTGGTCGACGACAACCGGGCTTTGCAAGGCTGCCAGCGCAATAGCTGTACTGTGTTGATGGACTTTAACGAACAATCGGTGCGGCTATGGGATATCACAACCCTGACCGGGGCTGGTGCACTGGCAGATTTAACTTATCCGCAAGCGAGCTATGTGCACTCCGGCTGGTGGAGTGAAGACAAACGTTTTGTGTTTATTCACGACGAACTGGATGAGCGCGACCACGGCCTCAATACCACAGTGCGGGTGATGAATGTCGACAACCTGAAACAACCGGTGATTGTCAAAGAATGGACCGGGCCGACCGGCGCTATCGACCACAATGGTTATACCCGCGGCAACCGTTATTACATTTCGAATTATCAGCGTGGTACCACCATTCTGGATATCACCAACCCGGCCAATCCGGTTGAGGCTGGCTTTTTTGATTCTTTCCCGTCCAGCGACAACGCGGCTTTTAATGGCGTCTGGGGCACTTACCCATATTTACCGTCAGGTCTGGTGATTTCTGCAGACATTAACAGCGGTTTGTTTGTGCTGCGTGATCAGACCAAACAAAGTGCCGCCGGTCAGGTCAGTTTTGCCACGTCAGCCAGTAGTGTGAAAGCCGGTGAAGCCTTGGTACTGAAAGTGCGCCGGCCGGCCGGCAGCGGCGCTGTCAGTGTCGGCTGGGAAACGCTGAATGGCTTTGGCATCAATCAGACCACACAGTTGGGTAAAGGCCGGCTCAGCTGGGCCGCTGGTGATGTGGCAGACAAAGAGATCCACATTGCCGGCAATACGCAGTGGGCGGCGCACGCCAGTTATTTTGTCCGGTTGTTTGATCCGCAAAACGGCCTGACGTTAGGTGCGCCTTCTTATCATCAGGTGACGGTCGGCAGTGCTGCGGCACAACAAGGCGCAGCGGGCTTTCAGCTGAGCACTGTCACGCTGGAAGAAAACGGGGGGCCGGTCAGCGTCAAAATCGGCCGCTTTGCCGGCAGCAGCGGCGCGCTGACCATCAGCTATCAACTGAAAGATGACAGCGGCAAAACCGGTATCGATATTCAGCAACTGAGCGGCGAACTGAGCTGGGCCGATGGCGATACTGCAGATAAAACCATCACGCTGACACCCATTGATGACAGCCTGCTGGAAAACGAAGAGCAGCTGACCTTACAACTAAGCGGTCCGGTGGTAACAGACCGCGCCAGCCTGCTGATAAAAATTCGCGACAACGAACAAAACCGTAAACCAGAAGTGCAAGTCGGTTTTCCGGCGGAAGTGAACGCTGGCGCTCAGGTCAGTTTAAAAGCCCAGGCGACAGATCCGGATGGGGATGCGCTGACTTACAGCTGGACACAAGTCAGCGGCGATAGCGTGACCCTCAGTAATGCCAGCACCGACAGCGCCAGCTTTATCGCGCCAAACCGCGACGCCGACCTGCAGTTCAGTGTCAGCGTGATGGATAGTCGTGGCCTCGGTACTTCGGTTACCTTCAGTATCAAAGTGAAAGGCACAGTGACGACCACGCCGGTGAATAATGGCAGTTCCGGCGGCTCTGGCGGTGTAGTTGGTTTCACGCTGCTGGGCTTGTTGCTGCTGCGTCGCCGGCCTTAATCCTTAAAAGCCATATTGCCGCCTTCAGTCGCTGTTTTTTGGCGACTGAGCGTGGCAGTGCCAGCCATGCGTCCTGAGCCACTGCTCAGGGCGTCAGCCTGTGGTAAGCTCGTGGTTTTTGCCGGAGCGCCATCCCTTGTCACATTCTACCCAGCCGCAGGACCATCCAATTAAAGGCATTCTGGCCATGTTACTGGCGGTGCTGATGTTTTCCGGCATGGATGCGGCGATGAAAACGCTGACCGAACACTACAGCGCGATGCAAATCACCTTTTTCCGCGCCGCCTGTGCCTGGCCTTTTATTGTGGTTTGGCTCGCCACTACAGGCCGGTTGCAACATTTATTGCAGGCGCGCTGGTCGCTGCATTTGCTGCGCGCGGTGCTCGGTATCGTGATGTTGGCGTCTTTTATATATGCCGTCAGTGTGCTGTCGCTGGCGGATACATACAGTATCTTTTTTGCCGCACCGCTATTGATCACACTGTTATCGGTCTGGTGGCTGAAAGACCGCGTCAACAGCCGGCAGTGGGTGGCGATTGTGGTGGGTCTGGCGGCGGTGATTTACATGTTAAAGCCATCTGGCGACGGGCTGTTAAGTCTCGGCGCATTGATGGCGCTGCTGTCGGCGTTGTGTTATGCCATTTCGGCGATCACAGTACGGGTGCTGGCGAAATCGGACTATGCCGGCAACATGGTGTTTTGGCTGATGACGATGATTGGTATCGGCGCCGGTTTACTGGCGCTGCCAGACTGGCAGCCGTTGCAATGGGCGCTGTGGCCGTATTTTCTGGCGATTGGCATCACCGGCGCTATCGGTCAGGTGTTTATCACCGAAGCTTTCCGGTTGGCGCCGCCGTCAGTCATTGCGCCTTTTGAATATACAGCACTGGTCTGGGGTTTAGGTTTTGATATTGTGCTGTGGCAAGTCTGGCCCACCGCCAGCATGTTGCTGGGGGCGGCCGTGATCATGTTAAGCGGGCTTTATCTGATTTGGCAGCAACAGCGCAGTTAAACGTTGGTGTGCCGTAAGTCTGCTGTTAAAACACCATGTCGCAGGGGTTCTGCTTCGTGCGATGCTTCGCGATATGGGTCGGCCAGCGCCGCCTGTTGCCAGGCCAACATACCCGGCAGGCTCAGCAGTAACTCAACATACGCCTGCGCTGGCGCAGCTAACGGCAAACCGTAACTTTGCACCCGAAATGCCACAGGCGCAAAAAAGGCGTCGACAGCAGTAAAAGCACTACCAGTCAGAAACGGGCCACCAAAACGGTTTAATCCTTGTTGCCAGAGTTCGCTGAGCCTGTCCAGATCAGCCTGCAACGCCGGACTGATTTGATTTAGTTTTACCCGAATACCTACACTCATCGGGCAGGTGCCACGTAAGGTGGTAAAACCGGCATGCATTTCGCTGGCAGCACAGCGGGCAAAGGCACGGGCTTTGGCATCCGCCGGCCAGACCCCGTTATGTCGCTCGGCCAGATACTCGACAATTGCCAGCGATTCCCAAATCACTTCGCCATCATCATGCAAACATGGCACTTTGCCATTGAGCGCAAAGCTGCGGAATTTCTGCCGATTGTCCGGGCCATCAAAACGGCTGTGTTGTTCAGTAAAAGCAATGCCAAGTTCTGTTAGCAGTAACCAGGGCCGCAGGCTCCAGGAAGAATAGTTTTTATCGGCGATAAAAAGCTGGTACATGTTGCATTTCCGTAAATGAATCAGTCATAACCTAACATACTGGGTACTGTCAGACGCTTCAAGTAAATTACAGTCTAATCAAGGTTTAACCTCTGGAGTTGGAGGTCGCAAGGCTGGATGACGCTGATAGAAACTCTGCATCTCGCCAGTTTGCCAGAGCATATGGATACGTTGATCCCAATAATTTTTCAGCTGTCTGCCATTTGCGGTAGGACTGAAGCCGGCATAGACAGGGATATAGGCCAGCCATTGTTGCTGTAAGCCGGCGGCTTTCAGCTGGGGCTGCACCCGATCCAGATCGCCGGATTCTGCCAGATAAACTTCAATTCGACCCGCTTTGAGCAACTGGATAGCATGGGCCGGGTCCTGCACTTCAAAGCCATGGACTTCGATGCCAAGGGCCGCACCATAGTTGTAAGACTTCTCCCAGCCAAGTTGCAGCGCTTTTAGCCGCGACGGGGTCAGGTCCGTCTGATGGACACGTTCCGGCAGAAATACCGCAATGATAGTGTCTTCATCATAAGGTAAGGCGGAGGATTCAAGGCGAAAGCTGCGGATATCGGCCTGCGTTAAACCAAAAGTCAGATCAGCCTGCGCACGCTGCACTGCAAGCCAGGCGCGGCCCAAATGGTTAGTTTTAATCACCAGCGGATGACTGTCGGGCGGAAAAACCAGACGCGCCAGGTCAAAATAGGCGCCGCTGCCGTCGGCGTTGGTAAAACCCGGCCACAGACTGGTTTCAATAATCACGGGTTGTGCAGACAAAATACTACTCAGACTGAGCAGCAGGACGCTGCAAAAATGTTTCATGGCCGGCTCCGGCAGCGTATGGGGAGCAATGAAACAAGCATAGCCGGCCGCGAATGATCACGGCCGCTTTATCGGTAATTACTGCGAATTTTTTTGTTGGGCGGCTTTGCGTGCTGCATGCTGCTTTTCGGTCAGAGCTTTGATTTTCGGCATCAGATTTTGCATTTGCTGCTGCATCATCACCATAGTCCCCTGGATCAGCTCCGGCTGACGCTTCAGCATTTTCTGCCCGGCTGGCGACTGATAAAACTCAATAATATCCTGTAGTTCGGCTTCGCTGAACACGTTGCCATATAAGGCGATCAGCGGCTCTTCCATCTTGTCCCAGGACATTTCAGCGCGTACCAGCGCATTCATTTCCTGCATATCTTTCTGAACTTGTGGATCTTTGGCGACATCAAGGCCACTGCTTGCCAGCATCTGGGCCGTCATCTGGTCCATGTTCTGATAAGCCTGATCCATCATATTGGCGGCTTCAGTGACCTGCAGGAATTTTTCAATAGTCGCGCGGGTAGCAGGTTCAGCCTGTGCCTGCAGACTGAATAACAACGCGACGGTGCAGCTGAGTAGTTTGATACGCATATCGACATGTCCTTATCTGTGGGTTATCACAGTCACTGTGGTGGAAAATAAACAATTTTGCAACCAATTATCCATTCTGCAGTCGCTGCTGTAACAATTCAACAAAGCGCCGTACTCTGAGCGGCCGGTGTGGGCCCGGCGGGTAGACCGCATAGATGCCGCCGATTGGCAGTTGCCACTGTGGCAGGATATGCACCAGCTGGCCGCTGGCGACGAGTGGCCGTGCCGTGTAATCGGTCAGAATGCCTAACCCGGCATGTTGTAGCAATAACGCCTGAATACTGGCGGTGGAACTGACAGTAAAGCGACTGCGAAATTGCAGATCGAGCTGCTGCTCAGCATGGTTGAAACGCCAGTGCAGTGGCGAGCGCAGCTGATTAAACCCAATCAGTGGATGGGCGGTTAAATCGTCCGGTTTGGTGATCTTTGCATGTTGTGCCAGATATTGCGGCGTCGCCAGTAGCCATTGGTCAAACTCACCAAGCTTCTGCGCTTTTAAACTGGAATCCCGTAACCAGCCGCCGCGAATGGCGAGGTCTATCCCTTCGCGCACTAAATCACGGACCTGGTCGCTACTACGCAGTTCGATGTCCAGTTGCGGATGTAACTGGCTGAATTCTAATAACACCGGCAGCAAAATCTGATTGGCATAGTCCTCCGGCGCTGTCAGCACCAGTTTACCACTCAATACAGTGTCCTGATGTTGCAGCTGCTGCAATTCGCGCTGTAACTGCGCAAAAAGGGGGATACACTGTGCCATCAATTGCTCACCGGCGCTGGTCAGGCTGACCTGACGCGTGGTGCGGCGGAACAATGCCACCCCAAGCTGTTGTTCCAGTGCTTTGATTTGCAAGCTAATTTTGGTCTTTGTACAGCCCAGTCGTTCCGCTGCAGCAGTGAAACTGCCACTGTGAGCCAACGCCTGCACCAGTTGCAGACTGTTTAAATCCAGCATGCTTTAATCCGTCTTATTGTTTTGAATATCATGACAGTGAATTGCGGATTAGGCTATTTTTCAATGCTAATCTTGGGCCGATAATAACGTCCATTCCGGCCGGCATCGACAGGATGCCAGCCGATCTTTCAGGCTATTATCGGAGTAAAACTATGCAAATCGTTATTATTGGTGCCAGCGGATTTATCGGCAGCGCGTTAACAACAGAAGCTTTACAGCGTGGCCACCAGGTGCGGGCGCTGGTGCGGGACGCCGGCAAGCTGGCCGCTTTACAGCAACAATTCCCACAGCAGCTCGAAGTGGTCAGTGTAGATGTGCTGGACAGCGCGGCGCTGCAAGGCGCGCTGGCGCAACAGCAGCTGGTGATCAGCGCCTTCAGCGGCCACAGCGACACCGACGTTGCTGGTTATTATCAACGCGGTTTTGCCAATATTCTGGCTGCGGTAAAACAAAGTGCAGCTGAACGTTTTCTGCTGGTCGGCGGTGCGGCTTCATTGTTGCTACCGGATGGCAGCAAATTATTGGACAGCCCGGACTTCCCGGCAGCTTATCGCGGTTCGGCCGAAGGTGCCTACGCGGCACTGCAGCAGTTGCGTGCTGAAACCAGCTTAAACTGGAGTTACTTATCACCGGCAGCGGAGATTTTCCCGGGGGCAGCCACAGGACAATTCCGCCTCGGTGGCGATGCGCTTTTGACCGACGCCGAAGGCCGCAGCCGGATCTCAACCGGTGACTATGCTGTGGCACTGCTGAATGAAGCGGAGCAACCGCAGCACCACAACCAACGTTTTAGCGTGGCTTATTGACAGCTGAACCTGTTATCGGTTGATTGGACCTATTTCGGAAAATGCAGAACTGATCCAGTCTGCTAGGATAACAGTACTGCTTATCCTACTTTGACAGCCCTGTCGTATCGCGGGGCTGCGTTTTCCGGAGTTTGTATGCAATACCATTTCCGCGCCGAAGCTTTTCAAATCGCCAATTACGTCAACATCGGGCTTTTTGTCCTGAGTCTGGTGTTTAGTTTTGTTTTCGCCAACTGGCTGCCAACCCTGCTGATTGGTGTGCCGGCGGCGCTGGTGCCCTGGTTTTTGTTGCAGTCACTGGGTGATCAGGCGCTGACCCGCATTTCTTATGGCATCAGCTATATGTTGTTTGCCGCGCTGCATATTCATTTATCTCAAGGCATGCTGGAAATGCACTTTGGCATTTTTGTGCTGCTGGCCATTCTGATTTGTTTGCGGGATTATCTGGTTGTGCTGGTCGCCGCCGGTTTTATCGCAGTGCATCATTTGTTGTTTATGTGGCTGCAGGCCGGTGGCAGCGCGGTGTTTGTCTTACCGCCGAATGAATTGAGCTTCGAGATTGTGCTGCTACATGCCGCTTACGTAGTGGCCGAAACTGTGGTGTTGGTGCTGATTTGCCGCAATAGCTTAAAAGAAGCGCAGCAGGCTGAGTTTTTCTTACAAACCACTGAGGAAATGCTGGACGACAACGGCCGGATTTGGCTGCATAGCATTCAGCCAGAAGTTGAAACCCGCCTGACACGGAACTTTGGCAAAGTGATGCAGACCTTGCAGCAAACCGTCATCACGATAGATTCCGCCGTCACCACGCTGACCAAAGAAACCGAAGTGCTGGTGTATGAGGGCAATACCCTTTCCAACCGCATCAGCAATAAATTGCAGGAAGTGGAGCGGATCGCCACGGCCACCGAAGAAATGTCGATGTCGATCCAGGAATTAGGCGAGTCGGCGCGTGAAGTACTGGTGTTAGCGCAGGATTCTTCGGTTGCTGCCAATGACGGCAAATCAGTCGTCGATAAGACCATCAACAATATCAATAACTTGTCCGGCACTTTGGAGCAAACCAAAGTGAAGGTGAACAGCATGGCCAGCTCGACCTCGGAAATTAAGGGCGTGCTGGATGTGATCCAGTCGATTGCGGAACAAACCAATTTGCTGGCGCTCAATGCGGCGATTGAAGCCGCGCGTGCCGGGGAGCAAGGCCGTGGTTTTGCCGTCGTGGCAGATGAAGTACGCAATCTGGCGTCGAAAACCCACAAATCCACCGACGAAATTAAGCAAATGATTGCCCGGCTGGTGCAAAGCAGTAATGAGTCAGTGTCGGCGGTCGAGCAATCGTTGCAGGAACTGCAGGCGACTGTCAGTACCGCCAGCGAAAGCCATCAGGTGCTCAGCGGTATTCAACAGCGGGTGGAGCAAGTACTGGGTTCGGCCGATTTGATGTCCAGAACACTGGAACAACAAGGTTTGGCCAGCGCGGAAATTGCCCGCTCTACTGCGGAGCTGATTACTTTAGCGAGTGAACAACAGGTGCAAGGCGCGAAAGTGACAGATATTGCGCATCATGTTGAAGCCATCACCGGCGAACTCAGCGAAAAGGCCGAGCGCTTTGTTGTTAAGCATTAA
>CBFGPY010000006.1:0-16823 GCA_965650755.1 uncultured Chromatiaceae bacterium
CCAGTGCCAGCTGCCAGGCCGAAGTCACGCCATTAATACCGCCCCCGATCACCGCAATATGCACAAAAATTTTCCTTTAGTTATTAATTGTTTAAGAAAAGCAAATGAAGTGCGTCTTGTCTAATTTTCCGGACAGATCGCCAGCGCGCCGCGCTGGCATGGGCTGAAAAAACAGCTACAGTTGTGTCATCATGGAACTTTATTGTACCTGAAAAGGCAAAGGAACCTGGCGCATGAATCAGGCGTTATACGGGGCAAACGCGGCCACAAAAATCATCAAAGAATTGCTGAGTAAAATTTACGACAACAGCAGTCAGCGCCAGTCAATATATGAGCAGGCCGCCTGGTATTTTCAGGGCCATGAACAACGCGAAATAGACCAGCTGCAACAACATAAAACCGAGTTGCAGCGCCGCCTCGACGATGCCAGTAAAGGCGCCCGGCATAAACTGGAACTCAAACTGACCGAGGTCAGTCAGCAACTGAAAGAAAGCCTGAAACAACAACAAGATAACCGGATAGATCGCATTCGCCAGCTCAAAGGTGTGGCCCGGCATATTGTTGAGCTGATCCAGGGCGACAGCGAGGAAGAATCCCGCCAGCTCGCCGCCCGCGCTCTGGGTACCATTCAGCTGCTGTCCCCGACTTATGGCAAACATATCGCCATGACCAACCAGCGCCATAAGCATTTGTATAAAGCCATCCTGGCACTTTTACTGTTAAAACAATTGCTGGTCGACAAACAGATTAAAAACCGCTTTGTGCTGGCTAAAGTCGCTGATTCGCTGAATACCGCGGCAGATACCGCGTCTGCTTTCCTCGAAGAAGTGCAGATCCCGCTGGTGATGGCTTGCCTGATTCAGGACATCGGCCTGCAACACCCACAGGTACAACAGCTGTTGTATGGGCCGGACGGCGATCAGGACCCATACCGGCTATTGCCGCCTGAGCAGCGTCAGCAATTACTGCAAATCAGCTTTGAACAAAGCCAGCTGTACCTGCAGGAGGGGCTGGGCTTGGACCAATATATTGGCAACTCCAGGGCTGAGCGTGAATTGTTTATGATGGTGGAAGAGGACAAACAGGCCTTTGCCTTACATTTATTGCGTTCGGCGATCACCCCGGAAGACGGCATTGGTAACTTATTGAAAATCCCGCAGGTTTACACCTCAGTGGTGTTACCGTCAAAGCAAAATTACAGCTACGACAGCCTGCCCAAAGTCGGGCCGCTGCTCAAAGCCGGGGTGGAAAAAGGCTGGTATCCGGCGGCAGTGGTACAAAGCCTGCTCACTGTTACCGGTTATTTTCCGCAAGGTTTCGGCATTACTTATATCCCGAAAGACTCTGATAAACGGGATCTGGACCGTTACGAATATGCCATCGTCAACGGCCTGTATCCGCTTGAACCGGAACAGCCGGTGTGCCGGCAAGTCACCCGCAATCTGACCTTTAACACTTTTGGCGTGAATGTGGTGGTCAGTGCCGAAAACAATCTGTATTTCCCGGTGGCGCAGCAAAAACTGGAACGCATCAGTGAAGAGCGGCTGCGTGAAATCTTAAGCAAGCTGGTGTCGAATTTTGAGGAAAGGGTTAACACCGATCTTATCCCGAAGTGCTGGAATCCGGATGAATTTTTCAGTTATCTGAAACATCAGAATTTGTGGAACCGCAACGACACCATCCGCAATTAATCCAACTGATGGTAGCACCCGCTGCTGCACCGGAGCAGCGGGCCATCACTGTTATTGCCGGACCTGGCCGTCGCCAATGACGATATACTTTTCCGTCGTCAGAGACTCCAGCCCCATCGGACCGTAGGCGTGTAACTTACTGGTAGATATACCAATTTCAGCGCCGAGCCCCAATTCACCACCATCGGAAAAGCGCGACGACGCATTCACCATCACCACAGCGGAATTGATTTGTTTTAAAAAGCGCTGTGCCCGACTGATGTCCTGGGTACAAATCACTTCGGTGTGGCCCGAGCTGTGCTGCTCGATATGCGCCACTGCGTCGGCAAAGCTATTCACTACCCGCACTGACAAGGCCAGCGCCAGATACTCCGTATCAAATTGCGCCGGGCCGGCCGGTTGCGCATTACTGAAATAATTCAGGCTGTGCGGACAAGCAAATACCTGCACACCTTGCTCGGCCAAAGCAGCGCCCGCCAGTGGCAAAAAGGCTGGGGCTATATCCTGATGCACTAACAAGGTTTCCAGCGCATTACAAACGCCAGGCCTTTGCGTTTTGCCATTGAGCAGCAGCGCTAAGGCTTTGTTGGGGTCGGCGGCTTTATCGACAAATAGATGGCAGATGCCTTTGTAATGCTGGATCACCGGAATACGGCTGTTGTCGCTGACAAAATGAATCAGACCTTCGCCACCGCGCGGGATCACTAAATCGACATGGTCTTTTTGTTGCAGTAATTCAAGTAAGATGGCCCGGTCCGGGTCTGGTAATACCGCAATAGCCGCCGGGTTCACCTGATGTTTTTCCAGCACTTGCTGCAGCACAGCCGCAATAGCCAGGCTCGACTGCAAGGCTTCACGACCACCGCGCAAAATCACCGCATTGCCGGATTTCAGACACAATGCACCTGCATCCGCCGTGACATTTGGCCGCGCTTCATAAATCATCGCGATGACACCAAGCGGGATGCGCATCCGGCCCACCTGAATACCGTTGGGCCGGGGCGCCAGCTGACGGATTTGGCCGACCGGATCCGGCAATGCGGCGATATGCCGCACGGCACCAGCCAGGTTTTCCAGCCGCTCTGCGCTCAGCAGTAGTCGGTCCTCCATCGCAGGCGCCAGATTTTTTTCCCGCGCTGCGGCCATATCCAGCGCATTGGCGGCCAGAATGGCCGGCGTCGCGGCAATCAACGCGTCCGCCATATCGGTCAGAATATGGTTTTTTTGCGCTTCAGAGAGCTGCGCCAGTTGCCGGCTTGCGACCCGCGCCGCCTGACATAAGGCGACGACATCAAATGTGTTGTTTTTGGCTTCGGTTTGCATCTCAGGCTCCCTGTAGTACCACTAAATCATCCCGGTGCACCGCCACCTCGCTTGGGCAATACCCCAATACAGTGGCGATTTGATCGCTATGGATGCCTTTGATTTTATTCAATTCCGCGGCGTTGTACTGACTGACGCCTTTGGCAATTTTGCTGCCATCCGGCGCCACTAACCAGACGGCGTCACCTTTATCAAAATCGCCCTGTACTTTGGTTACGCCTTTAGCCAGCAACGATGCGCCTTTGTGCTGCACCGCCTGTGCGGCGCCTGCGTCCAGCCAGACTTCGGCACTGGCTTTGCTGGAATGCAATAACCAGTGTTTTTTCGCACTCACTGTGCTTTGGCGCGCGGCAAACAGCGTACCGACCGGCTTGCCGGCTAATAAATCTTCAAAACTTTGTGCTTTTTGACCATTGATGATGAGGGTGTCAATACCGACTGCAGTGGCTTTATCCGCGGCCTGTAATTTCGTCACCATACCGCCGGTGCCGGTGCTGTGATGGCTGCCGCCGGCCATGGCATAAATCTGCGGGGTCAGTGCTTCGACCCTGGGGATCAGCTGTGCTGCTGCGTCGGTGCGCGGATTGGCTGTAAACAGTCCATCGACGTCAGAACAGATAATCAGCGCATCCGCTTCAACCACAGAGGCTACCATCGCCGCCAGATTGTCGTTGTCGCCGACCCGCAGCTCTTTGGTCGCCACCGTATCGTTTTCATTGACGATCGGCAGCGCGCCGTGGCTCAGCAAAGTGCGTAAGGTATTGTCGATATTGAGGTAACGGCGCCGATCGGCCAAATCGGCATGGGTCAGTAAAATCTGCGCACAGGGCCAGTCGAGTAACTGGCTCCAGGTCGCCATCATCTGCGCCTGACCAATAGCGGCTAAGGCTTGTTTCACGTTAATCGGCAGCGGCTGATGGGTAAATTCAATGGCGGAGCGTCCCGCCGCAACGCTGCCGCTTGAGACCAGCACCACTTCAATCCCGCGTAATTTACATTCACTGATAAAGCGCGCAATGGCCAGCAGATAACGGGTTGACGTGCCTTTCCCTGCCGGTGCAATCAAAGCACTGCCGACTTTGATCACTATCCGTTTCCAGCTCAACCCCGCCATTTGCCTGTTTCTCCGCCTTTGATTAATTAAGCGGCAGCTTAACTGTTTAGCCGTATAAATGTCTAGTTGTGAAGTGCGGTCAACAGCACCGACCACAGGTTAAACGGCTGCCGGACTGCCGCTGATTCAGCCATAATTCAGCCCGGCGACGCCAGACTCAGTCGCATATGCATTTTCTCTTATCCAGAAACACAGGATTTTTTTAATGACTTCACTTCGCCAGACTGCATCCCGCCTGACTGTCCTTGCCGCTGCTGCCAGCCTGACGCTGGCCGGTTGTGCCCAGTTCCCACAAGACAATACCACCCGGGGCGCCGCTATTGGTGCTGTGGTTGGTGGTGTTGCCGGTAAAGCTACCGGCAATCACAAAAACAAACGTGTCGCTTTAGGTGCGGTATTAGGGGCGCTCAGCGGCGCGGCGATTGGACGTTACATGGATAATCAGGAACAAGCGCTGGAAGAACAGCTGGCCGGTTCCGGTGTGCAGGTGAAACGCGAAGGTGACGTGTTAAAACTGGAAATTCCGTCACAAATTACCTTCGCATCAGGCCGCAGTGACATTCGCGCCGAGCTCTACCCGGTACTCAATGACATTGCCAAAGTACTGGCCGAATACGACAAAACCCTGCTGGTGATCACCGGCCATACCGATGACACCGGCGGTCGCGAGCTCAATATGCGGTTGTCGCAACAACGTGCCGACACAGTGAAAAATTATTTGAGCGCACAGCGCATCGACGATCGTCGTTTAGTCACACAGGGCGCAGGCCCGGACCAACCGCTGGTAGCCAATACTTCAGAAGCGAACCGGGCGAAAAACCGTCGGGTGGAAATTCAGATAGAGCCGCTGATCAGTCAATAAGCGCAGCTGACCTTTTGTCCCCAGGGGTGCAGGTGGTTTTATGCATCCCTTTTTTATTTACCAACACTGCTCTGTGCGTTTGCGGTGGGCGGTACACCCTGTACATAAGAAAACAGCCGCTGTCAGGCGGCCGTTGTCTTGGCTAGGGTTTTAACTGCCGGCGCATAAAGTTTGGCAACGCCATAGACGCCTGATGGATGTCGGCGTTGTAGTATTCAGTGTCAAAGCCCGGGTTGGCTGCCGCCTCAAACCGGAAGCCGTCAAAACCCTGCTCTTTACGAGCCAGCGTACAAGTCCACCAGCCGCTCGGATACACCATCTGCGGGAACTGCAGTGTTTGCAGCTCGGCAAAACCAGCGTCTTTCATCGCGACCCGCATGTCATTTAATAACTGCAGGTGAATCAGCGGCGACTCGCTTTGCTGCACCAGAATACCGCCCGGTTTTAACGCAGCAAAACAGCTTTGATAAAAGGCGCGGTTAAATAATCCTTCGCCAGGGCCAATCGGGTCAGTCGAGTCGACAATGACCACGTCGACGCTGGCCGGCGCCGCGTCACGCATATACTGAATTCCGTCGGCAAACAGCAGTGTGGCCCGCGGGTCCTGATTCGACGCACAAAGCTCCGGGAAATAACGCTCAGCCATCCGCGTCACTTGTTCGTCGATATCAATCTGCGTGACCTGTTGTACTGATCGGTGTTTCAGTACTTCACGTAATGTGCCGCAATCACCACCGACGATGATGATGACGTT
This sequence comes from uncultured Chromatiaceae bacterium, assembly GCA_965650755.1. Taxonomy (GTDB): domain Bacteria; phylum Pseudomonadota; class Gammaproteobacteria; order Enterobacterales; family Alteromonadaceae; genus Pararheinheimera. The sequence goes on from CBFGPY010000006.1 coordinate 5,745, forward strand.
TTGCGGGTTTGGGTGGGTGAACAGCACCGGGTGGCTCAGCATCTCGTGATACAGGAAATTGTCACGGGTGCTCAGCATAATGACGCCATCGATCACCATCAGATTGCCAAAATCGGTGGTTTTATAGATTTCAATGTGCTGGAAAGGCGACTGAACTTCAGCTAATTTTTGCTCGGTTCTTAAGGAAAACGCACTGCCACTTGGCGCGAAGATCTCGGTAAACCACTGTTGTGAATTGAGTTCTGACATAGTCTCACTCCGGGTACTGATTCAGGGGCCAAATATTTTGCCAGTGAAGCCTGCCTGAGACAAACTTTTCATGTTTTTTTGCCGCCGATACGAATAAAATGGCGGCCTATTTTTTCTAAGGGCACGACAATGGCAGAATGGGGTATCGACAAAGCAAGATCTATTTATAACGTTGCAGTCTGGAGCGAAGGCTACTTTGACGTCAACGCCAATGGCGATCTCGTTGCTTATCCGGATCAGGATCATAGCAAACCGGGCATTAGTTTCCCGGAACTGACAGCACGTTTTAAACAAGAAGGTCTGACTTTACCTGTGCTGGTGCGGTTTACCGACATCCTGCAGCACCGGGTTGAAACCTTAATCAGCTCCTTCGCCAAAGCCAAAGCTGAACGCGAATATCAGGGCGAATACACTGCTGTTTATCCGATCAAAGTGAACCAGCAATATTCCGTGGTGAAAAAGCTGGTGCATTCGAGCAATAAAGTTGGTCTGGAAGCAGGTTCAAAACCTGAACTGATGGCGATTCTGGGCGTCACCGAAAAACCACTGAAAATCGTTTGTAACGGTTATAAAGACAGTGAATTCCTGCGCCTGGCCACTATCGGCCAGATGATGGGCCACACTGTGTATGTGGTTGTAGAAAAACTGACTGAATTAAAAACTTTGCTACGCGAAATCGACAGCTTAGGCGCGGCGCCACTCATCGGCATCCGCATCAAGCTGAATTCAGTTGGCAAAGGCAAATGGCAAAACACCGGCGGTGAAAAAGGCAAGTTTGGCTTAACTGCAACGCAAGTGCTACAAGCCATTGATATCTTAAAAGAAGCCGGCAAGCTGGACCTGTTACAGCTGGTGCATTTCCATATCGGCTCACAAATTGCCAATATCCGCGATATTCACAACGCCATCCGCGAATGCGCACGGCACTATGCCGAACTGCGCACGCTGGGTGTGCCTATCACCACAGTCGACGTCGGCGGTGGTCTGGGTGTCGATTACGAAGGTTCGAACTCACGTTCAGCCTGTTCGATGAACTACACCATGTATGAATATGCCCGCAACGTGGTATTCGGCTTAAAAGAAGTCTGTGACGAATACGACTTGCCGCATCCGAACATCATCACCGAATCCGGCCGTGCCATGACTGCGCACCACGCCGTGCTGGTGACAGATGCGATCGACGTTGAACGCGCACCGGGCCTGCGTTACCTGCCGGAACCTTCAGAAGATTCACCACAAGTGGTGTGGGCGCTGTGGGATTCTTATCAGAACGTGACGCCACGCTCAGCCGTGGAAGCCTATCACGACGCGGTGCACTATTTCACCGATGCGCATGCGCAGTATGTGCATGGCCTGCTGACGCTGAAAGACTGGTCATTGCTGGAGCAAATCTACTTTGCCACCATCAACAAAGTGAAGGACATGCTGGACTTAAGTTCACGTTCGCACCGTGAAATTCACGACGAACTGAACGAAAAACTGGCCGACAAGCTGTTCGTGAACTTCTCATTGTTCCAGTCGATGCCGGACGCCTGGGGTATTGACCAGCTGTTCCCGGTGATGCCGCTGGAACGGATGAATGAAGCGCTGGACCGCCGCGCCATTATTCAGGACATCACCTGTGACTCTGACGGCGCGCTGAAAAGCTATGCTGACGGCAACGGGATCGAAAGCAGCCTGCCGCTGCCGGAATATAAAGAAGACGAGCAGTATTTGATTGGTATGTTTATGGTCGGCGCTTATCAGGAGATCCTCGGCGATTTACACAACCTGTTTGGCGACACCGATTCGGTCCATGTCGAGCTGAACCCGGACGGTACTTATTCTCTGGCGAACGCCATTAAAGGCGATACGGTTGCAGACGTGTTACGTTACGTCGCCTTTGATGCAGAAAAACTGATTAATTCCTACTCCAATCAGTTAGGACGCAGCAGCTTCAGCACTGAAACACAGCAAGCCATGCTGGAAGAACTGAAAGCGGGCGTCTACGGCTACACCTACTTCGAAGATTAAGGTAGACTGTACAGGTCGGAGCAGTTCAGTTGCTCCGAGTGACGTATATCAAAGAGCAGGCCAGACTTGCTCTTTTTTTTGCTTGCTATGACCGAAGTTTCACATGGAGAGAACTGATGCTGCATTTCTTGCCCAAGCCTTTGATTGGATTGGTATCTTTCTTGTTGTATATCGGCAATACCCTGTTTTGGGCCGTGCCTATTCTGTGCCTGGCGGTACTGAAATTGCCGCCGGTGCAACGCTGGCAAACCTGGATGACCTGGCTGTTAGACGCCTGTGCCAGTGCGTGGATCTCCATCAACAATTGCACCACCGCACTCTTTACCCGTATTCGCTGGGACGTCAAAGGCCTGGAAACGCTGAGCCTGAAAGACTGGTATCTGGTGGTTGCCAATCATCAGAGCTGGGTCGATATCCTGGTACTGCAAAAAGTCTTTAACCGGCAAATTCCGTTCCTGAAATTCTTTCTGAAAAAAGAGCTGATTTATGTACCTGTGATTGGCCTGTGCTGGTGGGCACTGGATTTTCCATTTATGAAACGCTACAGCGCCGCATTCCTGGCCAAACATCCGGAATTAAAAGGCAAAGACGTTGAAACTACCCGCAAGGCCTGTGAAAAGTTTCGTTATAAACCGGTGTCGGTGATGAATTTCCTTGAGGGCACCCGGTTCACACCGGAAAAACACAATAAACAACAAGCGCCATTTGCCCATTTACTCAAACCCAAGGCCGGTGGCATTTCTTTTGTGTTAAACGCCATGGGTGAACATCTGCACAAATTACTGGATGTGACCATTTATTACCCGAAAGGCTCACCGAGTTTTTGGGATTACATCAGTGGTAAAGTGCATGACATTAAAGTTCGGGTCCGTGTGTTGCCGATAGAGCCAGCGCTGATTGGTGATTACGAAGACGCGCAGTTCCGCCAGCAATTCCAGCACTGGGTGAACCAGTTATGGCTGGATAAAGACCGGCAAATCGCCTTATTACAACAGGAGTCCCGCTGATGCTGGCTTTTCTTCCCGCACCACTGATTTTACTGTTGTCACTGCCGCTGTTTACGCTGAACCTGACGGTGTGGGGGCTGATTGTCACCTTGTGCGGTGTAGTTAAATTGCTGCTGCCGATGCCAGCGGCAAGGCTGCGGGTATCCAAAGTCGCGCACTGGGCCTACCGGCACTGGTCCTTGCATAACCGCCAGCTGATTGAACTTTTCAACAAAGTGGAATGGCAAATCGAAGGCGAAGCGCGTTTGTCGCCGCAGCGTTGGTATTTGTTGATCTCTAATCATCGCAGCTGGTTGGATATCCCGGTACTGAGTCAGTTTGCACTGGATCGTATTCCGGAACCGAAGTTCTTCTTAAAAGAAGAGTTAAAGTGGGTGCCTTTTATCGGCTCGGCATCCTGGGCACTGGATATGCCATTTATGAAACGCTACAGCCAGGCACAGATCCGCAAAAACCCGGCGCTGCAGGGCAAAGATATCGAAACCACGCGCCAGTCTTGTGAGAAATTCCGCGAACAGCCGACGACCATTATCAACTTTGTCGAAGGCACCCGTTTTACCGCTGCCAAACACCGGTTAAAAAACAGTCCATTCCGCTTTTTGCTGCCGGCCAAAGCCGGTGGTATTGCATTTACTCTGGCCAGCATGGGGTCGTTGTTTGATGCGGTGCTGGATGTCACGCTGATTTACCCTGACAACCCGCGCCATGTGCTGGTGGCGATGTTACTCGGCCGGTTAAAACGGGTTGTGATCCAGGTGGATGTGTTGCCGGTCGATGCGCAAATCATTGGCGATTATTTCCAGAATGAAGCCTTCCGCCAGCAGTTCCAAATGTGGCTGAATCAGCGTTGGGTCGATAAAGATCAGCGTATTGCGGCTTGCCTGGCGGCGCCGGACAACACACTAAAACAACAACTGGATTGCACCAGCCCGTCTTAGGCGGTTTTCACTGCCTGCAATAGCAGGTTGCGCGGCGTCAGGCTGGCAGCGCAAAGTTCTCTGAGCTGCACCTGATAGCCTTGCTGCTGCAGATACAGCGCCAAATCTGCCACCAGCCATAACTCCAGCGGCCGGCGAAACAGATGCTGCACCAGCTCCAGTTGCCGTTGTTGCAGCAGTGCCTGTTCGGCCTGTTGCAGTAAAACCGGCACTCTGCCCACATCCGGCGGAGCCAGTTGATGTTCAGCACCGGCAAAAACCAGAAAATCGGTTAAATCACCACTAAACCAGTGTTTACCGACCGAGCGCAGCGGCTGATACCCAAGGCCCTGTTGCCGCCGCCAGACCCGCCACAGTTGCCGCCATAACATTTCAGTCTGAGACAAACGCGCCACCCGCTCGCCGCCGGTACAACTTTGTTGTACCGCCAGCCGCAAGTCGGCTTTCGTGAGTTGCAGTGGGCTTTGCTGCCCCACACCAGACAACGGCTGATACAGCGTTGCCTGCTGCAAATGGTAACAACAAGGTACTAAGGCGAGTGCCTGACAATCGGCAGCCACAGCTTCGCGCGCCGCCACCCGGTGTAAATCACCGCAGGCATGCAGCGCCAGCAATTGTTGCTGGCTTTGCAGATAAGGCGTTACTGGCTGCTTCAGTACATCCACACAGACAAACTGCTGCGCCAGACCGAGCTGGGCGGCTCGCTGCTGCCCGGCATCACACAGACTTTGCTGCCATTCGAGACTGGTGACCGGCGCCTGATACAGAAAACTCATCACTTTGCCGAGATGCCCTTTGCCGGCGCACCATTCCAGTACAGGCCGGCCGGGTTGCCCGACACTGGCCGCCAGCCTGGTGATTTGCTGCCATTTACGGCCGCTGATGTCGGTACTGAGCCAAAATGGCAGCGCCTTCGCAGGTTCAGCACACTCCTGCGGCAATGATGGCAACACCGCAAACAGCTGCGGGAAGTAAGCGGAAAAATACTGCTGTTGCAGCGCTGGGCTGGCATCAATGCGGGCACAGTCTTCTAAGCTGAAACTCTGCAGCAGCTTGGTTAACGCCGGGTCGAGTTCCACTGGCCAGTCCGCCTGCATCGGCTGAAACTGCCACAGTGAACTGTACTGCTGCAGCAGGTTGTCCAGCTCGAAAAACAACTTTACAAACAACGACATCAATACAAGCCTTCTGGCAGAAACTGGCAATCCCGGCAGGCTTGTGACAGACTGAACGGGCAGCTGAAATGGCAGGATACAAGATGACAGAACTGAAAAAAATCATGCATGTGGAAGATGATCCTTCGATCCAGATGGTAGCCCGGGTTGCACTCGAAGCAGTCGGCCACTTCGAAGTCTGTACCTGTAACGGCGGCGCACAGGCACTGGAACAATATCCACAATTTCAACCGCAGTTGATCCTGCTGGATGTGATGATGCCAGGGATGGACGGCCCCAGCACACTCAAACAGTTGCAACAGCAATTCGATTTAACTGACGTGCCGGTGGTATTTATGACCGCCAAAGTGCAATCCAGCGAAATTGAATCTTACAAAGCCTTAGGCGCCAGCGATGTCGTGGTTAAACCCTTTGACCCTATGACCTTACCCAACCAAATCCGTCAGATCTGGCAGCGCCGGCAGGGCTGACGCCCCGCCAACACCCTTTGTTATTCGGCAGGTTCCAGCCGGGCTTCATCAGTCAGCCGGAATAACTCGGCACTTTCCTTGTCAAACCCGGCACTGTCTATCGGCTTATTCAGATAAAAAGTCAGTGGCATCAGGCTATTGTCGAATTGTGGTGCTAACTGCCCCTGATCTTCAAACAACACCGACACCGCCACGCCCTGCAGACTCAGTAACAAGCCAAGTCCGGTCGCCAGCGCGACTTTCCGCACGACCGACAGCTGCAACGCCAGATAAAAGTTTGCCGACAACAACAAAATCACCAAAGCGGTTTGACCGATATCCGCCAGCCAGACCACAGCAGCAGCACCGTCCAGGCTGAAATTCAGCACTGTCATCAGCGCCTGCCAGCATTCCATCAACACCACAACACTAAAAGTAATACCAAGCTGTGGCAGAAACCGGGCCTCGTGTTGATTGATTTTGGCCCAGAGTGCCAGCAATGCCGGCCACAACGCGAGGCCGAGCATCAATAACGGTAAATTCAGCAGATTACGCGACCAGCGCCCTTGGCCTGGCTCCGGCGCTGTCAGCCACAGGCCGAATAATTCTTCAGCAATCAAAAACAGCGCCAGCAATACAATCAGCGCAGGATGACCAAAGCGACGCAGGCGTTGCTCAATATTATTAAAAGGTAGGGCCGGCGGCACCGGATGGTGTTCGTCATAAACCCGAATAGCCTGCTCGCCCAGCCAGCATAACTGACCGCTCTGCAGCTCGGTACTTTGCGTCACAGCCACCGAGGGCTCGACAAAACTGCCATTGAGCGAAGCCAAATCGACCAGCTGCCAGCGACCGTCTTCCGCCTGTACCAGCTCAGCATGGTGCGGGCTGACATGTTTGTCATACAGGATGAGATCATTGTTATAGGCGCGGCCCAGCGCAATCCGTGTTTGGGCAAAACGATGGCGCTCTGTCACTTTATGCTGTTTATTCAGCACTTCAATAATTATTGCCATGACACAGCCCCACTGAATTTCTGACTAAAGGCTCTGGCGGTTTCCTGACTAACACCTGACAGTGTGTAGTGACTGACCAGCCCCTGCTGTTGCTGATCCAGCGATGCCGCCAGATACAACACATCGTACAAACCGGCATAGTCACGATAAGCCCGCACGCAGTAAATCGTCTTCGCATGGTGGCCACCGGCCAGACGCACTACCCGGTGCTGGCACTCAAATGCGGTCACATCTTCCTTTAGCGCCTGATTGTCGGCACTGGCGCGGGAAATGTTTTGTTCGTACAGGCTAAAAAACTGCAACGGATGTAAGTCTTTGGCTTCCAGCCACTCAAACTGCATCTCCACCCGGCCAGAAGTGAAATGCTGCGACAGGAAAATTTCTTCGCTCTGACTACAAAAAGCTGTGACTTTTTTCAGCGTTTCTTTATCTTTTTCCACATTAGATTCGCCCCAGCAGCGCACAAAAGGCACCACTTCATCCGGCACTTTACCGGTGCCAAAGTCTTTGAGTTTCCAGTCGGCATTGAGAATTTGGCTGAACATCGCTTGCTGGCTGCTCAGCAGCTGGCGTTCGATATCCGCTTTTAAGTCTTTGCTTTGTCCTTCGCGCTGATAACGCGCCAATAACTGTTGCAACGCATCGGCCGGTACCAGAAAACCGAGCTGATTGCCCGCGGAAGCCACATTAATGCCGACCACCTGGCCACTGGCATCCACTGCCGGGCCACCGCTCATACCGGAATTGACCGCGCCGGTAAAATGGATCCGTGGGTAATAACTGTATTTCTGCAGACCGTTGTAAGTACCTGGCACCAGAATCATGCCAAGGTCATGCGGATTGCCCAGCGAATAAATCGTCGCGCCCTGCACCGGTTTGACAGTCTGAATTTTAAATGGCTGCGGCGCGCGGTAATCGGTGCTGACTAACGCCAAATCATTGATCACATCAACTGCCAGCACCTGCAATGTCCCTTTTTGCTGACTGGCATTGAGATATTCCAGCTGGTATTTTTCCGGCGATAAAACGGCTTCAGACACGACATGATAATTGGTGACGACCAGAGCCGGTTCTTCCAGCACAAAGCCGGTGCCAATCGCGGCTTTGGCCCCTGAGGCCTGTTCCAGTACCCGGACCTGCAATAACGCCGGTTCAAAACGGGCAAATAACTGTTCAGCGGAATCGGCCCGGCCCTGGGCACTGCTGAACAACAGCACTGACAACAAAGCGCAGTAATAAGTCTGCAAGCGCATTGAATTTCCTTGTGATTGCACCCGGCTGCGCCGGGGTTCAAGTGATCAGACGATACCGTCTGAATGATTAATACAACAAACTATAGAGTTTGCGCCGGTACTCACCGGCCAGTGCGTCACCTTTTGGTAACACCGCCAGCATATCTAACATTAGCTTCTTACTGTCTCCAAAGCTTAAATCCTGCTGCAGAATGCTGAATAATAACGCCAAAGCGTCAGCGAAGCGCTGCACCTGCTGATATTGCACTGCCAGTTGCTGTTTCAGTTGCAGATTGGCGGGGTCAGCCGCCAGCTGTTGTTCCAGCGCCCGGATCTCCGGACTTTCCGCAGCTTGCTGCGCCAGTTCAATCAGCGCTTTGACCTGATGATATAAAGCATCCTGATCAGCCAGCAACACCGGCGCTAACAGCTCTTCTGCCAGTGCGATTTGGCCGAGTGACGCTGCGCAATAAGCCAGCTGCAGACGGGCATCCACGCGCTGCGGCGCCAGCTGATGGGCGCTTTTCAGCAGTGGGTAGGCTTCCTGCCACTGCTGTGCTTCCAGCAATGGTAATGCCTGCTGTAGCAGCAGGTCTTCCGGTTTGGGTAGAAATGGTTCCAGCCGGGCACGGACCTGCCCTTCAGTTTCCACACCGGCAAAGCCATCGACCGGCTGACCATTGCGGATAAACAGCACTGTTGGCAACGAGCGCACGCCAAACTGCATCGCCAGCTGTTGTTCGGTGTCACAATTAACCTTGGCCAGCACTAAATGCTCTGGATAATCGCCGGCGATTTTTTCCAGTACCAACAGGATCTGCTGGCAAGGCTCATGCTGCGCAACCCAAAAATCAAAAATCACCAGCTTTTGCTGCGACAGCTCCAGTAATTCACGTACGTTGTCAAAACTGACATCAATCTGATTGCTTAACACCGATAAAATCTCTGTGCGAATGAAACTTTGCTTACTATGTGGCTGCGACCCTTGATTTGCAAGGCGTTGTGCTGATTTTATCCCCGCAGTGAACGCAAAAAAACTGCAGCGGATCCGCGAAAAAAGAGCTGGCAAGGCCGGACCAGATCCCGTAAAGTACGGCGTAGCGAGCCTGCCCATAAACCCGCCCTGACTGCGCTGCAGCGGAGGCGTATCCAACGATAAAGGCCGTAGTTTGATTTTTTTCACAGTCTTACCCCTGTGAATTCTCCACGTAAGCAGAATTGCTTGTCCCACGACAAGAACCCAACCGGCATGCCTATGGCTGATCGGTACACCTGTGCCTACGCAAACTATGAGACCTGAGTAAAAATGAGCCAACAACACCAACCAGAACTGCTGTCTGGCGGCGCCATGCTGATTCGGGCCCTTCGTGATGAAGGAGTCGAATTCGTTTATGGTTACCCCGGCGGCGCCGTGTTACATATCTACGATGCGCTGTTTCAGCAAACCGAGGTAAAACATGTGCTGGTCCGTCATGAGCAAGCCGCCACCCACATGGCGGATGCCTATGCCCGTGCCAGCGGAAAAGCCGGCGTGGTGCTCGTCACCTCAGGCCCCGGCGCCACCAATGCTGTCACCGGTATTGCCACTGCTTACATGGATTCGATTCCAATGGTGGTGATCTGTGGTCAGGTCATGAGCCATCTGATTGGCGATGATGCTTTCCAGGAAACCGACATGCTCGGCATCTCCCGCCCCATCGTCAAACACAATATGTCGGTACGCAATCCGGCCGATATTCCCTATATGGTGAAAAAAGCTTTTTATATCGCCCAAAGCGGCCGGCCTGGCCCTGTGGTGCTGGATATTCCGAAAGATATGACGATGCCGAACCAGAAGTTCCCATACGAATATCCGAAAGACATCAAATTGCGTTCTTACAACCCGAATGCCAAAGGCCATCCGGGCCAAATCAAAAAAGCGCTGCAAACCTTATTGGCCGCGAAAAAACCGGTGTTGTACTCCGGTGGCGGGGTGATTTTAGGTCAGGCCTCAGCAGAGCTGACCGAACTGGCGAAGAAACTCAATCTGCCGGTCACCAACACGCTGATGGGGTTGGGCGCTTATCCGGCGACAGATCCGCAGTTTATCGGCATGCTCGGCATGCACGGTAGTTATGAAGCCAATCAGGCCATGCACAATGCCGACGTGATTTTTGCCGTGGGTGCGCGTTTTGATGACCGCGTTACCAACGCAACCAAGAAATTCTGCCCGAATGCGACCATCATCCATATCGACATTGATCCGGCCAGTATTTCCAAAACCATCACAGCACACGTGCCGATTGTCGGTCTGGTGAAACCGGTGCTGCAGGAAATGCTGCATCAGCTGGAAAAACACGGCAACACGCTGGACCAGGCGGCGCTGGGTCAGTGGTGGAATCAGATTAATCAATGGCGGGAAGTGCACGGTGGCCGCTTTGAGCACCGCACCGACCTGCTCAAACCTCAGTCGGTGATTGAAGCGGTCTGGCGTCACACCAAAGGCGATGCTTATGTCACGTCCGACGTTGGCCAGCACCAGATGTTCGCGGCGCAGTATTACAAATTCGACAAACCGAACCGCTGGATCAACTCCGGTGGCCTCGGCACTATGGGCTTTGGCCTGCCGGCGGCGATGGGCGTCAAGCTGCATTACCCGGACGCCGAAGTGGTGTGTGTCACCGGTGAAGGCTCCATTCAGATGAATATTCAGGAGCTGTCGACCTGCAAACAATATGGTCTTGGCGTCAAAATCATCAATCTGAATAACGGCTACTTGGGCATGGTGAAGCAGTGGCAGGATATGAACTATGACTCGCGCTACTCCAGCTCTTATATGGATTCGCTGCCGGATTTCGTCAAACTGGCGGAAGCCTATGGCCACGTCGGCATCCGCGTGACCAGCCCGGAAGAACTGGAACCGGCACTGGAGCGGGCATTCGCGCTGAAAGATAAACTGGTGTTCCTCGATATCCATGTCGACCCGAAAGAACACGTTTACCCGATGCAGGTACCTGGTGG
>CBFGPY010000007.1:0-16714 GCA_965650755.1 uncultured Chromatiaceae bacterium
TTCAGCAATAGTCTGAATTTGCAGACTGCGGGCAATGTCGGCCATTGCGCGCACCATCACCGCATCAGTGGCGTTTTGGGTCATGGCTTTGACAAAAGAGCCGTCAATTTTCAGGTAATCCACCGGCAGATGTTTCAGATAAGCAAAAGACGACATGCCGACACCAAAATCATCGAGCGCAAATTTACAGCCAATCTGGCGCAGACTATCGATAAAACGTTTAGCAGTGGCCATGTTGGTAATAGCCGCCGTTTCGGTGATCTCAAAACAGATTTTGCCGGCCGGAATGCGGTAAAGCGCCAGCTGCTGCTGAATATAAGGCAGCAGCTCCGGGTCGCTCAGCGACGGCCCGGACAGATTAATGGCGATTTTATCCAGCCGGTCCAGCTGTCGCGGGCTTTGCGCCAGTTGCTGCAAGACGCGGCGAATCACCCACCGGTCAATTGTGCCCATCAGGCCCTGCTGCTCCGCCAGCGGAATAAACAGCGCCGGACTGACCATCTGGCCGTCGCTGTCGCGCAGCCGCAGCAAAACTTCCAGATGGAGCCCCTGCCCTGCCACGGACAACGGCACTATCGGCTGGGCATAAAGCTCAAACAAATCTTCATCCAGCGCTTTGTGCAGCAGCGATAACAACTGCCGCTGCTGCGCCAGATGATTCAGTTCGGGCCCGTTAGTGTCGACGATAAAATAACGATGACGGCCCTGATGTTTGGCCAGATAACAGCCACTGTCTGCAGCCTTGATTAAATCCGTCAGACTGCCCTGATACCCATCCAGCGCCACCACACCAACACTGGCGCCTATAGTAAAAATCTGCTGTTGCCACTCAAAGCGAAAGGCGGCGATTTGGCGCAATAACTGCTGCAAATGCGCACTGACAGCTGCGATATCGCGACCGGTCAGCACCAGACAAAACTCGTCACCGCCGACGCGGGCCAGCACATCGGCGTCGGTTAAATCGGTGCTGAGTAAACTGGCGACGCGGCGCAGCAGCTCGTCGCCAGCCAGATGGCCGCAACTGTCATTGATCTGCTTAAACTGGTCCATGTCGATGTAACACAAAGCGCCCGCCTGCGGTTGTTGCAACAAGCCGGCGAGACGTTGTTCAAAGGCATAGCGGTTTAATAAGCCGGTGAGCTGATCATGTTCGGCCTGATAGCGGATTTGCTGTTGCAGTGCCTGCTCCCGGCTGACATCACGAAAAGTCATGGCCAGGCCCTGGGCTGACTTCACCACCTGTAACCGCAGCCAGCGGGCATGAATCAGTGCGGAAGGTTGCGCCAGCACTGCTTCATAAGGCTGACCAGACTGGTCGACTTTCAGGCAGCGGCGTAATAACCAGTCCGCATCCAGCTGCTGACACAGCAGTGCCAGCGATTGCCCCGGTAATAACAATGCAGCGTCACACAGCTGCGCGGCAACTTTGTTGCTTTGTTGCAGCACAAAGTCGCCACCAGCCTGATCCGCTTGCCGCGACCACAATAACATCGCATCCAGCGACGCATCTGCCGCCGACTGATACAGTTGCTGGAAACGCCGCACCTGCGCCTCTTTGGCAAACTGGCGGTACAACAACAAGCCAATGCCACAGGAGATAACAAATCCAAGCCCGGCTATCCACCATGAGGTTTGCCAGATATCCGTCTGGCTTTGCACCGAAAAATGCCACTGCCGGCCGGCAAAGACTAATGGCTGGGTAACCTGTGGGGCAGAAGAGGTAAAATGACCGTTTTGCAACAGCACAGTACCACCGTCCTGCATGCGAAAACTCAGCCCGCCCGCTTCAAGTTCACTGGTATAAACGCCAATAATGGTCGTGATGTCAAAAAATGCTGCGACATATCCATGTGGCTTGCCCTGCATACTGATAGCACGACTGACGACCAGACTCTGTGGCTGCTGTGGCGGGTGCAGCACTGCACTTTTGTCCAGCAGCGGTGTACCAAGTAAGGTCGGCAAATGCAGTTGTAACAGCTGCTTACGCCGCAACGGGTCGATGGACCAAATCACCTGCCCTTGCTGGTTCAGTAGCGCCAAATCGCGCAACCCCGGCAGCATCTTCGCCAGAGTCACAGCCCGGACATTGAACCAGTCCACTTCATTTGCCGCAGCAACCGGCCAGTGTCCAACCAAATCATCCAGTGCCCGCACCCGATCTGCCGCCATAATTTCCAGCGCATTGCTGACTTGCTGTGCTACAGTTCTGGCCTTGATTTCACTGGTTTTTTGGTTGCTGAGCCCGAGGTAAAATGCGACCAGCAGAATGATGATAAAAATAAAAGCGGTCGCAAGACTGGCGACTAAAGCGGGACGACGCTGCATAAACTTCTCCGGGTAGTCGCCGTAGTTTATGCAGCCAATATGACAATATTACGACATTTCAGCTCAGACTCTCGTCAACCAACAGCCGGTTGCGGCCTTGTTGTTTGGCTTTGTACAGCATTTCGTCGGCACGTTGCAGTAACTGGCGGGCCTGTGTGTGTTCCTGAGGTATGACAGTGGCAAGGCCGGCACTGAGCGTGACGATACCGCCGGGCGAATAAGGATGTGGCAAGGCCAGATGCTGGATTTTCAGCAAGATATTCTGTGCCAGAAATTGCGCACCATGGCTGTTGGTACGTGGCAGCAACACCGCAAATTCCTCACCACCAAAGCGCGCCAGCAAATCATAAGGCCGGCCAATTGCCTGCTGCATCGCCATGGCGACCCGGCGCAGACATTCATCGCCTGCCAGATGGCCATACTCATCGTTATATTGTTTGAAATAATCGATATCCAGCATCAGCAACGACAATGGCTCCGCGGCCCGGCCACAGCTGCGCCAGTCAAGTTCCAGTTGCTGGTCAAAGCGGCGGCGGTTGGCGATACCAGTCAGGCCGTCGATTTGCGAAATGGCCCTTAATAAGTCGGCTTGCTGCTTGAGTTGTAACTGGGTTTTGACCCGGGCTTTGGTGATGATGGGATTCACCGGTTTATGAATAAAATCAACAGCCCCCAGTTCAAAACCCCGCACTTCATCCGCTTCATCAAAATGCGAGGTGATAAAAATAACCGGAATGTCTGCCAGCTCCGGATCGGCTTTTAACCGCCGGCAAACCTCATATCCGTCCAGCCGCGGCATCACCACATCCAGCAGAATCAAATCCGGATGCAGTTCGGCGCATTTTTCCAGCGCCTGTTCGCCATTTAATGCAATAAACACATCAAATTCATGCCGGAAAATCTCATACATCACCCGAATGTTCAGCTGGTGATCGTCGACCAGCAATAATCGCGGCTGCGCGCCGGGTGTGGCATACCACTGGGTATAGTGCGACATCAAATTACCTTCCTTGCCAATTGTCTGAGCGTATTCAGCGCAGCGCAAAAATCCAGTTGCTCGACCTGCGCACTAAGTTGTTGATAACGCGGATCTGCCGCCAATAAACGGGCGGTCAGGTCCAGCGCCGATAAATGTTGTTGTTGCAATGCAAGCTCCAGTTGCTGCAACAATTCAGCCTGCGCCGGTTGTTCTGACTGTGTAAATGTCACCGGGTTCAGTGTTGCCTGCGCCGGCTGCTGCGCAGTAAATTCAGCCCAGCAAAGCCGGAACTGTTGCAGGCTTTGCTCCAGCAGCGGCTGTAACGCCTGTATATCTGCCGGTATGCCCTGCTGCAGTTGTTTCCCCGCAACCCTGAGTGACTGTGCCAGCTGTACAGCCCCGAGCGTTGCGACCACCCCCTGTAAAGTATGTAACACTGCACGGCGGGCGTTATTGTCCGCAGCCGCTGCATACATCTCACTTTGCTGATGCCATTCCTGTGGCAGACGTTGCCAGGCCTGATACAACAGCTGACTGTTACCCCCAAAACGCGACAACAACTGCGGTAGCGGCTGCAACAGACCATCACTGGCTGACCCGGTGCAGCTGTTGTCCTCGGCTGGTACAGGCATTTCCCGGCCACACAACGCCAATAACTGCGGACATAAAGTCCTCAGATCAATAGGTTTGGCAATATGGGCATTCATGCCGGCGGCTTTACAGGCTATCTGGTCATCGGCCGTGGCATTGGCCGTCATCGCCACCACCGGCAATTGTGCAGCGCTATACAGCTGCCGGATTTGCCGGGTCGCTGTTAGTCCATCCATCCCCGGCATTTGCAGGTCCATCAATACCAAATCAAAATACTGCTGTTGCACCAGCGCCACTGCAATAAAACCGTCGACCGCCAGCGTGACGCGGGCGCCGGCCGACAACAATAACTGCTCGGCGACTTCCCGGTTTAGCGCATTGTCCTCTACTACCAGCAAAGACAAACCAGCCAGTGGTTTTTCCGGCAACACGGTTTGCGACCGGGCTTTGCTTGCCTCTGGCTGCAACGCCTGCTGAATACGGCTGGCCAGTTGCTGTGGTGTGACGGGTTTGATCAGCACGTCACGGATGGGTTGGTCTTGCTGCCGCGCCAGCTGCTGCAGCACCTCGCTCTCAAAGGCAGTGACCATCATCAGCATTGGCAACGGGGTTGCCTTAGCGCTGCCCTGGCTTTGTTGCAACATTTGCTGCGCGGCCGCAAGACCATCCAGCCCTGGCATCTTCCAGTCCAGTAATACCAACTGGAATGGATTGTCTGTATCAGCCGCCTCGCGCACGGCCTGCACCGCGGCTTCGCCATCTCCTACAGCTGTCACGGCGCAGCCCAGCTGCTGCAAACTGGCGGTCAGACTTTGCCGGACCAACGGCTGATCGTCCGCCACCAGCACTTTCAGCGGCTGCGGCAACAACGCCGGCGCCAGCTCAGTCACCAGCGGAAATTCGATGCTAAAGCTGAAACAGCTGCCTTGGCCCGGCTGGCTTTCGAGCTGCAGGTTGGCGGCCATTAATGCGAGCAGACGCTGGCAAATAACCAGACCAAGCCCGGTACCACCAAAGCGGCGGCTGATGGACGTTTCCGCCTGACTGAAGGCATTAAACAAGCGTTGTTGCTGCTTCGCTGAAATGCCGATCCCGCTGTCCTCAACCCTGAACAGCAGCCGCGCTTTACCAGGCACAGCTTCCTGACGGCTGACACTGAGCCGGACATAGCCCTGCTGGGTAAATTTCAGTGCATTGCCGGCCAGATTCACCAGCACCTGTTGTAAGCGCAGCCGGTCAGCGACAATGCTGGCCGGCAAATCCGCGGCCAAATCAAACAATAGTTCCACATGTGGGTTTTGATGGGTGGCGCCAAGTAATACCGCGACGTCGTGGAAAAACCCGGCCAGTTCCAGCGGCGCCGCGTCTAGTTCCAGCCTGCCGGCATCAATCTTGGAAAAATCCAGGATATTGTTCAAGAGCCCCAGCAGCGCGGTGGCGGCAATTTGGGTTTTGCCGACATAGTCGGTCTGTAAATCACTGAGCGGTGTTTGTTGCAGCAGCTGCAGCATGCCAAGCACGGCATTGAGCGGAGTGCGGATCTCGTGACTCATATTGGCGAGGAACTGCGACTTTGCCTGATTCGCGCTATCCGCCTGTTCCTTCGCCTGACGCAATTGCATCTCCAGCTCACGTTGCTCAGTGATATCGAGATTAATGCCGGTCATGCGCCAGGGCGTGCCGTCGGCTTTGCGTTCAACGGTCGCCGCCCCCTGAATATACCGCACCCCGCGATCCGGCGTGACGATGCGGAAGATAGGCTCATACTGACCGGTTCCGGCGAGCGCTTGTTGCAACGCCGCTTCAGTTGCGGCCAGGTCCTCCGGATGGACCCGCTGCTGCCAGTGTTGATAACGCAGTCCGGACTGTGCCAGCGCCGGGTCCTGCCGGTAAATATCAAACATCCGGCCATTCCACCATAATTCGTTATTTTCCGGCTGCCAGGTCCAGACGCCCATATGTGCCACCTCAGCGGCAATACTGAGCTGGTCGCGCAACATGGTTAAATCCAGCTCAGACTGCAATTGCTCACTGAAATCCAGTGCAATCAGCAAATAACCGAGCAGTTCGCAGCTGGTATCGCGGATCGCAGTTA
Organism: uncultured Chromatiaceae bacterium; assembly: GCA_965650755.1. Classification (GTDB taxonomy): domain Bacteria; phylum Pseudomonadota; class Gammaproteobacteria; order Enterobacterales; family Alteromonadaceae; genus Pararheinheimera. The sequence goes on from CBFGPY010000007.1 coordinate 5,991, forward strand.
AGGTCAGCAACACCGGTAACTGGCTGCCGTCCTGACAGGTCAGCTGGCTGCGCCAGGTCTCCGGCGCCCCGGTTTTGGCCAGATGCGCCAGTAAATCGGCCTGCGTTTCACCGCCCAGCTCCATCTCACGGCTGCGACTGACAAACTCGCTGGGGCTTAACAGGGCGGTCAGCTGCGCCTGTCCTGACATCTCAGCGGCCTGATAGCCCAGCATCAGCTCAGCCCCCCGGTTAAACAGCTGTACCACACCATGTTTGTCGAGGCTGATGATGGCCACTTCTGAGGCAGCCCGCAGCACGGTATCAATCAGCTGATGCAGCTCGGCGCGGTGAGATTCGGCCTGGATCCGATCTGTGATGTCACTGGACAATGCAATGTAACGTTCAGTCCGCCCGCTGGCATTCAGCAGCGGCATTATCACTGTGTCATACCAGCGCAGACTGCCATTCTGATGCCGGTTACAAATCTCACCGCGCCAGGCCTGTTGCTGACTGATTTGCGTCCAGACTTGTTGCCAGAATACCGCCGGGTGCACGCCTGAATTGACCTGCTGATGTGTCTGACCAAGCAACTCGGTCCGGTTATAACCAAGGCTCTGACAGAACACGGCATTCACATCGAGGATCCGGCCCGACGGATCAGTTTCGACATACAAAAACTGGGCATTAATGGTGGCCAGTAACGTCTGATGCTGGCGCAGCGTCTGGTCCAGCTGACGGCGGCTGGCCACCAGCTCGCCAATATCGCGCAAGGTTTTTGCCGCCGCGATAATACGGCCTTTTTCATCATACACCGGCGACACATTGACCAGCACATCTAACATGGTGCCGGCCTGATGCCGGCGCTGTGTGACAAATTGCTTCACACTCTCCCCGCGGCGGATTTGCTGCAGGATTTGTTCTTCCTGTGATTTCAGTTCTGGCGGAATAATCAGATTGAGCAGCGGTTGCCCCACGGCTTCAGCTTCAGAGTAACCAAACATCAGTTCTGCCCCCTGATTCCAGCTGGTCACGACTCCCTGTAAATCCTGACTGATAATGGCATCGCCGGAACTACGTACTATGGCTGCCAGCCGGCTTTTATGCTCATGAAACTGCTGACGTGACAGATAAATCCGCATGCCCATACTGGCCGTCAGTGCCAGTAACAACGTCAGTAGCAGTCCTATTGCTGACTGCTGCTGCACGGACGGCAAACCAAGACGCTGAATGAACTGCTGTTCCGCATGAAAATGCCATTGCCAACGCCGGCCAAACACGTCACTTTCCAGCACGACATCCCCCTGATCTTTGGTGGATGAATGTGCTGCGCCGGACTGATAAAACATCCTGGGCTCACCGGTCACATCACGCATTTCAAGACCAATACCGTTGGATTGCGCCAGTAAATCTTGCAGCACCTCACCGGCAATCAGCGGTGCATAGCTCCAGCCCTGCAACAGCTTTTGCCGCTCTGCCACTGTCGCAGGTGTAACCCAGCCCTGATACACCGGCATTAACATCAAAAAGGCCTGTAGCGGTTTGCCCCCCGCCTGCACCAATGTTATCGGTGCGGTCAGCCGCGCCTCACCACTTTGCATTGCCGCAACAGCAGCGGCATAACGATTCGATTCTGAACTGATGTCCAGACCAACGGCAGCCTGATTGCGCTCCAGCGGTTCGATATATTGAATAATGAAATGATCATGGGGATGCGGTGACAGTACCGTGATTTTAAAATCCGCCGGCCCGGTCTGACGGGCGTGCTGTAAAAACTGCGGCAGTTGCGCCGGAGTCACGCGATGGATATAGCCAAAACCATGCGCACCGGGAAATTCAGTGGCGATATCCCGGCTTTGGCTGTAAGCGTGAAAAGTTGCAGCACTAAGCGTACTACCGGCAGTCAGCACATGCCCGCGCGCGCCACGCAGGCCATATTGATAACGCTGTAACCGGTCTTTACTGTGCTGAACTATCTGTGCTGCGGTATCGCTTAATGCTGACAGCATTCGCTGTTGATTTTCTTGCTCCAAAGCCCGGGCATAAAAAAATGCAGCGACCACCCCAGACAGCAGAATTGCAGCAGCCAGCCACAACGGCCACCTGCTGGTTGCAGTCTGTTGCTCAGTCCATTGCGGTTGCTGTGTCATACTCAAAAATCCCTGACGCCTGTCACTTTACTGAACTGTTCGGTGCTGTGGCAGCTCCTGACTTTTGAACTTAGCACAGCCTTTTCTGACGTCCACTTTTTCGCCACAAACTTTAGGGACTGTTGATAAAATCTTCTGGTCAGATCTGTTGTGAAACTTTACAGTGAATCAGATAGCTGTTGCCGGCACGTACCGGTGATAGGCCGGGAAAAGCAAAAATAACAATGGCAATTTATGCACAAAGGTGGGGAATAATCATGGTTAAAGCAGTCCTGAAATACAGCGCAATCTTGTTGTTGCTGTTAACCGGTATTGTCATCATCCGGACTGTCAGTTTTAGTCCGCCAACAGCCACTGCGGCACAGCCAGTCGCATTGAATGTCGACATCGACAAAGTCAGCCGGCATTTGTCGGAAGCGATCCAGTTCCAGACCATTTCCTATGACAACAGCGCCAAACGCAATAAAACCCGATTTCTGGAGTTTATCCAGTGGGTCGGCCAGCGCTATCCGCAGCTGCAACAGCTGGAATTGACGCCAGTCAATGAGCTGACTCTGCTCTATCGCTGGAAAGGCAAAGACAGCCAACGCGATGCGATGCTGTTGTCCGCGCATTATGATGTGGTGCCGGTCACACCAGGTACCGAAAAACTCTGGCAGCAAAGCCCGTTTTCCGGCGCCATTAAACAAGGTTACGTCTGGGGACGTGGCGCTATGGATGACAAAGGCGCGGCAGTTGCCATGCTCGAAGCGATCAGCCTGCTGTTGGAACAAGGTTATCAACCACCGCATGATGTCTATCTGGCCCTGACCCATGACGAGGAGATCGGAAGCAAAGAAGGTGCCGCAGCGGTCACCGCGCTGTTACAGCAACGCGAGGTCAAACTGGCATGGTCACTGGATGAAGGCTCTTTTGTGCTGCGTCAGATGATCCCTGGCGTCGCGGCCGATATTGCCAGTATCAACGTGGCCGAAAAAGGCTTCCTGAATCTGCAACTGAGCGTGCAAAGCCCGGGCGGCCACAGTTCGATGCCACCGGCAGAAACGGCCGTCAGTATTCTGGCCCGTGCGCTGATCCGCCTGACTGACCAGCAGGTTCCGGGCGGTATTGATGGCCTGACCGCAGATTTTTACGATCAGCTTGGTCCGCATATGGCCTGGTTACAGCGGATGTTACTGGCCAACCGCTGGTTGTTCGGCCCGTTGCTGGAACATGAGCTGAGCAAAATGCCAACGGCGAATGCCATGCTGCGAACCACCACAGCGCCAACCATGCTAAATGGCAGCATCAAAGCCAATGTGTTGCCACAACAAGCTACAGCGGTGGTTAATTTCCGGCTGCATCCGCGGGATAGTGTTGATGCGATTCTGGCGCACGCCAGCGCCGTGATTAATGACCCCAGGGTTGAACTCAGCGTATTGCAGGGTATGGCAGCTTCTAAAGTCGCCGCCAAAGACGGCGAGGGTTTCAGGCGTATCAGTCACGCAGCACAAAGTGCCTATGCGGTGACGGGTCCTGAGGCCACACCACTGGTGGTCGTGTCGGGGCTGACCATCGGCGGCACGGACAGCCGTTTTTATGAAGAAGTGGCTGGCGCCAGTTATCGCTTTAACCCAATGGTGCTGACTTCCGCTGAACTGGGTGGATTCCACGGCAATAACGAACGGATAAGCCAAGACAATCTGGTCAAAGCTGTGCAGTTTTACTACAGCCTGCTCAGTGCACTTTAAAGGCTAAAATCGCGCGATGGCAGTAAGGTTGCGCCGGGCTGTTCAGCCCTGGCGCACCGGGCCGGCGTCTGCTTCGATTTGCTGCTTTAACTCAGTAGCAAAACCGGCGATAAACACCCATTCGGCGACGATAAACAAAGGCCCGATTAACAGTCCCATCAGGTCATCGACAAAAGCCGGTTTTTTACCCTCAAAATAATGACCGATAAACTGTAATACCCAACCTAGCGCAAATACCGCAACTGAGCCCCACAACCACTGCTGATTCAGCAACAGCACCAGCTGCTGCGACAAGGCAAAACAGCCACCGCTGAACAGCAGCATCAACAGGCCGAATTTCAGGTCGAGCAGCAAATAATACAAACAGCTCAGTACCAGCAACACCAGTGCAGCACTGACAGCAGTGCCAAACAGTGGAAACGACAGCATACCAAACACACTAATCACAATCAGCGGAATGCCGGCGAAGTGGGTCAGAATGTTCCGCTGGTCGCGATGGTAGAGCGCATATTGGCTTAATTGTTCACGTAAAGTCCGCATTGTTATTCCTTATAGTCAGAGGCGAGAAACTGCAATGTAAAACCAGTTGCGCTGCAACTCTGTCAGATACCTGACATTTTAGGGCTGCAATTACGCAAGGGATATGCTTTATGCTTGTGCCAGTTGCAACAATGCCGGTCTGTTCAGCACTGTGATGCCACCATATTGCGTTTGGATTAAGCCTTGCGCAACCAGCTGGCGCAACAACTGGTTAGTGGTCTGGCGGGACAAGGATAATAACTGACCTAATTGTTCCTGCTGCAACGGAATGTCGGCCTGCTGCTGACTGAGCTGAACCAGCCGGCGCGCCAGCCGCTGTGCTGCGCTCAGCACTGCGCGGTCTTCCAGTTCAATAAACACCTGACGCAGTTTGCTGGTCAGTAACTGACCAAAGGCCTGCCACCAGAGCGGATCTGCATGGACCAGCTGTTGTAACGCCGCCTTTGGCAGATGCCACAATACGGTTTCCTGCAGCGCGGCAGCATCATGGGTGCGGGGCTTTTGGTCAAACAAGGCAATCTCACCGAGCCACTGTCCCGGTGTCAGCAGCGTCAGTAGTGCCTGCCGCCCCGACTGATGTAAACCGGAGATCAGCAGCTGGCCATCCAGCAGTACGTAGATACCACAGAAAGCGTCACCACGGCTAAACAGCGGTTGTCCGGCAGACAGCTGACGTTTACGGCCCAGACTCAGCAGCTGTTGCTGCTGTGCACCAGTCAGTGTGACAAACCAGGGATCGGCCCTCAGTGCTGCCAGCTCCAGCTCGTTCAGTACACCAACTATGCTCATGACGCCGGCCAGTGCTGCCGCAGCCCCAGTTTCAACAGCACTTTTTCCAGCGTTGCTTCAGGCTCACGCAAGGGCTGACGGGACCGCGCCAGATAAAGCCCCAGCGCGGCCGGTTGTTTCACTGCCTGTTGCAGGGACTGCTGGGCCAGCAAGACCTTTGCGACCGGTGCAGCAAACCCCCATAAAGTCAGCATAAATGCGCCAGCCTGTGCCGGAGTCAGGGCTCCGATCTCGCCTTCGCTGGTGCGCAGTAATGTCTGCCCCAGCTGATAAAACAAAGCCGCCAGCATCATCTGTTCCATGACACTCTGCTCCAGCGCCAGCCACTGCCCGACCTGCCGGCAATGTCCGGCCAACCGGACACCGGCTAAACCACCGCTCTGGTCACTGTCCTGTGACACACTGAGCGCCAGCACCACACCATATAACAAGCTAAGCCCCAACCGGCTTATCGCCATCTGCACCGAATAAGTGTCCTGGTTAAAACCCATATAGGCGGAGTTGGCCAATTGCAGCAAACGCGCACTGAGCACAGCGTCCTGTTCAATCAATTCGGCTAATTTGTCGACCCGCACGTCCGGGTCCATCAGCAATTGCTGCAACTGGCCGACTATCGGCGGGATCAGCGGTAAATGAGAACACGCCAGTAACTGACTGCGACAACGGGCGCTCAGACCCAGTGAAGTCAGCGCCTCGGCGACATTGACCAGCCGCAGAATACTGTCTTCCGGCACCGGTTGCAGACAAAATAAATGGTAATGCTGCAGATAAGGTAATAATTGCTCATCCTGACAATCCGGCACCGCCAGCACCCGGATGCTGTGCGCAAAATGCCGGGCAATGTCGTCAACCAGTGATGATTGCACCAAATCCGTGATCACCAGCGCAGGTGCTTCGCTGAGTTGCAGCGCACCGGCCGGGTCTGTCTGGGTGATTTCCCACCCTGCAGGCAATGTCACCTGCATCACTGGTGCAGGATCGGCGATCCAGAGTATGTGCCCGGCCATGTTGACCTCCTGCAGTTAAAGTAGATTTACAAGAATTTGCTAAAACAACAGTTTAGCAAGCATCAGACCATAGCACGAACAGCGATACGGGACAGACGGATCGGCGGAGTCCCCCGGATATCAATGCCGTTTTAACAGGTTAAAACCGAAGCACTGCCCATTCATTCCAGTGGCACCTATCGCTGAGCGGCCGGACAAGCCTGGAATGGACTGGTGGCCGACCAGATTGGGTTGGGCCACACTCGGTTGGGCCACACTCGGTTGGGCCGCACTCGGCTGGGCCACACTCGGCTGGGCCGCACTCGGCTGAAACCACAATGGGCTATCAGCTAACGGAAAATTTAGCGGGGCCAGCGGATTTTCCAGCCGGATCTGCCGGCGTTTAGCCAGGCCTGCCAGCGCAATAGCGGCGCCATAACGTTGCTGAAATAACAGTTCAAAACGACCACTGGCAATTAACTGACGCAGGCCACGCTCGATAGCACTGGCAAGCCGTTGATTGTCGCGATTAACAAAAAAATACACGGCGGACGGGTACACCAGTACCAACTGAGATTCCACCGCAAACTGCGCCGGTTGGCGCAACGCATCACCATAAGCTTCAAACACGGCACGGGGAAAAGCATCGCCGCGCTGTTTTTGCAACATGTCAAATAGCTGTGGCGGATGGGCGCTGGTCAGCACCGACAAACCGTTGTGCTGTAAAATTGCCGTATCCGGCCAGTCATGGCCTTGAATAAACGTGAGTTTCTTCAGCTGTGATAACACTTGGATGTGCTGAAACCTGGCTTGTTCGCCCTGACGAATCAATAACAGCCGCCAGCCGTTTAAACCTTTATCCAGTGGGATCCGCACCGGCAGCAGTTGTTGTTCGCGCGCAACCGAAGTCATACTCCAGTACACATCGACCTGACCGGCAGCAATTTCCTTCAGCACCCGGCTTTGCACCATATCCTGTCCGGATGGCTGCAACGTAAAAGGTTCGCCTGAAGCCTGTAATGCCTCGCGCAACAATTGCAACTGATAACGCTGATCGACGGAGTCAAGCTGACGCATCGGACTGCCATAAATTACCCGCAACGCAGGTTCGGCACCTGAAATAAACGGCAGCAACACAGCGAAAAACAATAAAACTGCCCGCAATGAACCGGCTCCCTGGTTATTCGTGACTGCAGTGGGTCAAGCCCTTAACCTTACAACAGCACTGCCTGCTGTACCAGTCTTGTTACCGCGATAGCGGGCCCAGCCAACACAAAAAAAGGTTACTTGCGGCGCGGAACCTCGACGTGAATGCCCGGTCATAGCAGCTGGAGTTTTTTGATTGGCAGGCAAGGTGTTGTCAGAGCTGAAGATTTTCTCATTTTATCACTGGTTGTTCCTGTCGCTTCTGGTTCATCTGGCCATCGCCACCGCCGTGTTAATGCAAAAACCGAGCACGGTTCCAAAGCGGCAGAAGCCAGTGCCAATCACCATATTTGCAGTCGGCGAGCTGCCGTCACCCGCTAAACCTGTCACAAAACCGGAGCCAGCTGCAGCCAAGGCTTCGATAGCTAAACCGGCCAGGACCAGGCCAGAAAAGTTACTCACTGAGCCAACAAAGCGACCACAGACCGCAACAGCGGTGGCAGTTCAGGACACCAGGCCTGTGCGCCCAGCAAAGCCGGCAGCGGCACAGCCCCAGACCGACGCAGTGACAACGGTTGTTGCGCCAACCGCTGTAACAAAAGCGCCGGAGTCAGCAGAGCCCGGCGATATCTCCGCGCTGCTCGACGCCGTTTCAGCCCGCACGGCGCGACGCGAATTGTCAGCAGCAGAGATCGCCGCATTAACAGCACCAAGATCTGAGCCCGCAAACAAGTCCGCTACCAGCACCCGCCGGCCCGCGATCAAACCGGGTTCTGGTCCGGCAGCCGATGTGCTGGAAACTTTGCCGGATGGGTCGCAGCTGGTGCGGGTCGGTAAAGGTTGTGTACTGGCCACACCGGGTGCTGATCTCAGAAAAGACATTCACAGTATGAAAATTGTGGGTTGCGGCGCCGGCGGACGCACGGAGCAGGACCGGATTGACGCACATTTTGATCAGGTGATGTCGAGTATTGGCCAGCACCGCTGAACGCCATTCAGCCCCTGCTTATCCCTTTTACACCTGCAACAACGTCACTAACCGGCATGCTGATGCAAAGAGTTGTCAGGACCATCATCATGAAATATCTGCTGTTTTGCGCACTGCTGTGCAGTGCGGGGCTACAGGCCTTACCAACAGGCTCAACACTTTACCCAGTAGCAGACGGTGCTTTGCATGTCCGGTTGTTAGAGCCTGCCAGTGTCAAACCGCAAACAGCGGATGTCGCAGTAGTACTGATCTCAGGTCCCAACGAACATTTTTTTGCTGACAGTGGTTTGTTTGCCTTGCTACAGCCAGTATTGGCGCAGCAGCACCGCACTTATGCCGTCGACCGGCAAAGCAGTGGTTTCAGCTCGGAAACCGCCACACCTTCCTACCGGAAATTCGCCAAAGACCTGGCCCTGCTACTGCCGCAACTGCAGGCCAAAAAGTTTCTGCTGGTCAGCTTCGCCAGCGGCAGCATCACAGCCCGCTTGCTGGCTGATGACCCGGCCATAGCCCCGCGTTTACAAGGGCTGTTACTGCTGGACCCCGACGTCCCTACGCCGGCAGCACTTGAACTTTACAATGGCGCGCCGGCCGACTGGTACCGGGCGCACCTTGATGAGTTATTGCCTGAACTGGCCAAAGGCATGTGGAATGACAGAACCGCGCAGAAAATCAGTGCGGAACTGGCGCAAATCCGCCGATTGGTGCCGCAGGCACAACAGCAACTGACCGACTGGGACTACCTGCAGCAGCTGCAGGCCAGCCGTTTACCAGTGCAACGGCAACAGGCCAGAGCTATCGAAATCGCCCAGTATCAGGCAGATTTAGCTGCATATAGCCAAACCCCGTGGCAACACAGTGTTGTGCCGGTGTCGGTGGTCGACAGTGATTTTGAAGCGCCGCTGATCGCAGAAGCCAAAGCAGACAAAACCCGACTGGAACGCTGGCGACAGGACGGGCTCAAGTTTGCAGCGACTTTGGCGAAAAACAGTGGTGGCCGTTTTGTCGCCTTACCAGCGCAGAACCATTTGCTGATGTTCAGCCACAGTGCTGAGCTGGCACAACTGATTGACGAATTAATCGCTGCACCCGCCGGCGCAGCATCAGGCAGCTCAGCCCGCCGCTAAACGAGCGCCCAGAATCGCCGCTCCCCGTTCACCGCTGGCGGCGCCAAACTCGGCACGGCGCAGCGGAGGTACTTCGACGCCGGCAAACAGATGGCGGCTAATCGCAGCAGGTAGCGCGGCAAAGATTTCATCAATGTCGGACAAGCCGCCGCCCAGCACCAGCACGTCCGGGTCATAGACCAACACTTGCGCAGCCAGGGCGCCGCCCAGTGCATCGAGGTAACAGGCAAAACAATGTTGCGCCACCGCATCTCCGGCCCGCAGCGCCAGCAACCAGTCATAAGTTGTCACTTCCTGCTGACTGAAATGCGTGTAAAGTCGGGCCAAACCCGTGCCGGAGATGTAAGTTTCGGCACAACCCTCCAGGCCACAACCACAGCGATACAGCGGCAGCTGATATTTCGCCAGCACCCGCGCCGCAATAGACTGATGACCAAGCTCACCGGCCAGCTGATGCCGGCCCTGATAGAGTTCACCATCAACACAAAGGCCTCCACCGGCACCAGTGCCCAAAATCACCCCAAACACCCGGCGATAATTGCGCCCCGCGCCAAGCAGAGCCTCCGATAACACAAACAGCCGGCAGTCATTACCAATGGCTACCGGCCGTTGCAGACGTGCTGTTAAATCAATACCGACCAACTGGCGATTCAGACAGGCCACATTGGATGACGTCACCAGCCCCTGCGGCGCCACGACGCCAGGCAAAGCAATGCCCACGGCCGCTTTGTGGCCGTATTTTTGATCCGCCAGCGCGACCTGCGCACCGACAGTCTGCAGAAACAACGCATAATCTGCTGTTGGTGTCGGCACCCGCCAGCGTTCTACCAAACTGAAATCCGGCTGAAACACCGCCATTTCTATTTTAGTACCGCCAATATCCAGACCATAAATCATCAGGCTCTCTCCGTAAGAGTGGAGGCAAACGGATATAGCGTCACGCCTTGCACGACCCGGTTCACTTCACCGGTCGGGCATGGATTATCCGGGGAGATCTGAAGCTGCAGCGCTTTAAAAAACGCCAGCGCCTGACAATACACAATCAACGGCAATGCCAGCCAGGCATCTGCCAGCAATTCGGCACCGCGACAGCTGTCGAACTGCACCAGCCGGGTATAGGCAGCCCGGCGGTCACGCTGAACTTCATTATATAAATCAACATCATACCTTGCAGTGTACTGGTCGTTTGAGCGCAAAATAAATACTTGCGTCTGTGCATTTACCACCGACTTCGGACCATGACGAAAGCCAAGGCTGCTTTCATAAAAACTGCTGATCTGGCCTGCGGTC
>CBFGPY010000008.1:0-15048 GCA_965650755.1 uncultured Chromatiaceae bacterium
ATGCACTGGACATGATCGCCCAGCAAATTAACCGTATCAGTGACAGTAACCATATTATTGCCAGCGCCGCGGAACAACAATCTAAAGCCGCCCGCGAAGTCGACCGTAATATTGTTAATATCAGTGATTTAGCGACACAAAGCGCGGCTGGCGCGCACGAGACCAGCGCAGCTGCGCATGACTTGTCGCGTCTGGCGGTGGATCTCAACAGCCTGGTCGTGCGATTTATCGTCTGACTGAATACCACTGCAGGTGGCTGTCCTCCGATTTGGCTGCCTGTTGTGTTTGCGTTCGCTGATACATCACCGACCGGAAGCTGGGGGGCTGAAGGAAGACGATGTTGTCGTGACCGGGGCTCCGGGATGGAGCCCCTTTTTTAACCTTTGATTTTCTGCAGCAACAGTCAAATCTGAGTTGGCTGGCAAGTTTAAGCAGTACAAAAGTTTTGCAGTACAGGAACAGATAACACGGAAAATAATATTTTGTTTTTCGTCCGCCCAATAGGCCGGGTCAGCTGGACAGCTAGGCCGTCAAACCAGCAGGTGCAGATATGTTCGGACAGTTCTTTCAGCGTAAAACTGAGGTAACCCTGCCTCAGGCCAGTAGTTTAGAACAGTTGTTTTACCAAGCCGTACAGCAACAGGAACCGATGATTGTATTCACACCCAAAGGGGAAATTGTGGATGCCAATCCATTGTTTTTATCTGCGGTCGGTTATGCCAAACCGGACATTGTCGGCCAGCATCACCGGATGTTTTGTGCCGCTGATTATGCCCGCAGCAGTGATTATCAGCGATTCTGGCATGCCTTGGCGCGGGGCGAAGCCCAGTCAGGGACTTTTAGCCGTTACAAAAAAAATGGTGACCTCATTAAACTGGAAGCGAACTATTTTCCGGTGACTGAACACAATGAGGTGCGCTGGATTGTTAAATTTGCAGCCGATGTGACAGGCAAAATGGCGCAACTCGCCGACCAACAGGCGATTATCAGCGCACTGGACAAATCCATGGCCGTGATCGAATTTCAGCCCGACGGCACTATAGTGCGAGCCAACGCCAATTTCCTGCAAACAGTGCGGTACAGTGAAAATGAGATTGTCGGACAACACCACAGGTTGTTTTGCCCGGCCGGTTTTTTTCAGCAGTACCCGGATTTCTGGACTGAACTGGGGGCGGGGCAATTTAAAAGCGGCCGGTTTGAACGGGTCAATAAAGCCGGACAGACCATCTGGCTGGAAGCGACTTACAACCCGATCTTTGATGAACAGGGCAAAGTGAGTAAAGTCATCAAGTTTGCCTGCGATATTACCGGTCGGGTCGAACATGAGATGGAAGTCGAACGGGTTGCCGCGTTAGCGTTGCAGTCTTCATTGCAAACCGTGGAGGTGGCCGCGCAAAGCCGGCAGTTACTGGATGCCGTTCAGCAAAATTCCGGCAGTATTTCTGCTGAAGTCGGTCAGACATTTAGCCAAATTGAGCAGCTGGACGCAGAATCCAAAGCGATTTCCGCCATTGTTACGACTATTAAATCTATTGCTGATCAGACCAATCTGCTGGCACTGAATGCCGCGATTGAAGCGGCCCGTGCCGGCGAACAAGGCCGGGGTTTTGCCGTAGTCGCTGATGAAGTCCGCAACCTGGCCGCGCGCACCAGCAGTTCGACGGTGGAAATTCAAACTGTCGTTGAACGTAATATGGCCCTGACGCATACAGTGCTGGATCGGATGAAAAATGCCAGTGAGCTGTCCGGTGCCGGCTTATTGCTGGTGAATCAGGCGCATCAGGCCCAGACTGAAATCGCGACTGTTGCCCAAACAGTCAGCCAGACTATCGCCAATCTCACCTGAAGTCGCGGGGCGGAGCTGTTACTTCCGCCCCATCCACAGCCAAAAACCGACTAAAACCAGCAACATGCTGCTGCCGAGCGTTTCCAGTGTGCTGTTATGTTGTACCCGTGGCGGTGGTGATTGCACTGCAGGCTGCTGCTGAGCTGGCGCGGTGATATCGAGCTGCACCGGCATCACCTTGGCTGGGTTGCCTGCGGTGGATATTTTCGATGCACAGTGCTGCTGTAATTGCTGTTGTACCCTGACATCTGGTTGACTGAGCTGACGCAGCGCTGCGCAGCGTTGTTCAGTCCAGACTTCTTCAGTCGTTGCATGTACTGCAGAGGCATGGCCCAGCAAGAGTGTGGTCAGAAGGATGCGAGGGATGTTACGCATAGGACAGTTCCTATGGACGACAGAACATCTGCCAATCATAGCTGATTTCGGCCCAGAGCAGCCAGCTTCAGCATCTAGCGTTTATATTGGCTCGGGCAATAGCCGCGGTTCACTTCAGGCGAACGCAGTGCCAGATGTTTAGTGGTGCGGCCACAGGTGCGGGCGCGCCATAAGCGGAAACTACCGGCATTCAGTTCTCTTCGCATCAGTTTAATCAGCTGATGTTGGTTCAGGCCATACAACTGTTCTATCGCTTCAAACGGCGTGCGGTCTTCCAAGAGCACCATATAGCTTAAAAAGCGGCAGCAGCGATAAGCAGAATGGCCGCAGGCAAGGCAGATTTTTGAAGCTTTAGTGGTTCTAAAGCGAGAAAATTTAACGCCGCATGCGGCCATTCTGCTATCGCCCGTCCGGGAGCGCCTGCAATTGCCTCATGCGGCGTTGCCACAGCTCGAAAGAGCACCACTATTCCTTCGCCGTGTCGCCTTGCCTGAGGCAATTTCAGGCTGCTCTGCTGTTCGCTTATTAAACTATATGGTGCTCTACACCATTTCAATAATGCGGGACAAGTCGGCTGGGCTAAATTCTTTGGTCATGGGCAGATGTGGGTTGGTGACTGATGCTGGCTTTACGTGGCCACGAACGCTTTAGACCAGTTATGCCCAGTCGAAATTGAACGTTAAGTCATGATTTGCTGTACGGTGGCGCGTTGCTGACCGTACCTACCTTTGCAATTCAAATGTAGGTACGTGCAAGCTGAAGCTGCTGGTCGTCACTCGATGGCCACCACGTGGCGTGCGATTGTTGTCGGCATGCAACACGACAACTTCCAGGTACCTTCAAGGCAGCGGAATAAACTCAGTTTCATCACCCGGCACTTTAGGGAACTTACCTTGTTGCCAGTCAGTTTTGGCCTGTTCGATACGCTCACGCCGGCTGGAAACAAAATTCCATTCGACAAAACGTTTGCTCATCGCTTCCCCGCCAATCAGAGCGATGCGGCTATCAGCGATGGCGTGAACCGTCACCACGGTATTGGCATCCAACACTGCCATGTCGTATTGGTCTACTGCAGTATCCCGCAGCTGAACCTGACCCGTCGCAATATACAAGGCGCGCTCCGCTGCCTGCGGCAGTACCAGACACTGACCGGCTTTGAGATGCGCTTCAAGGTACAGCGTTTGCGCAAACTGTTTGACCGGTGACGTCTGACCATAAGCGCTGCCCATAATGACCCGGACCGGCACGCCTTCAACACTGACGGAAGGGATTTGCACGCCCGGATAATGATAAAACGCGGGCTCGGTTTCTTCGTCAGCCTCCGGTAATACCAGCCATAGCTGCAGGCCGTGTAGTTGGTGATCCACAGCTGTCACTTCCGGCCGCTCGCGCTCTGAATGCACGATGCCACGACCAGCCACCATCAGATTAATGTCACCGGGCCGGATCGGCTGCAGGCTGCCAAGTGAATCGCGATGCAAAATTTCACCTTCAAACAGGTAAGTCACAGTGGCGAGGTTAATGTGCGGGTGGGGGCGCACATTGATACCAGAACCGGCCGGAAAAAACGCCGGGCCCATATGGTCAAAGAAAATCCAGGGGCCAACCATTTGCTGACCGGCTACCGGCAACAACCGGCGCACCGAAAAGCCGCCCAGATCTTTTTGCCGTGGCCGGATGATTTTTAGGATGGCGCCACAGCCGGAATCTTCGGTGCAGTCGCCGGCAACCAGCGGGGTTAAGTTACTCATGACAAGACTCCTGTTGAGGCAAGAAAAAATGCAGACCTACCACAATGCACCTGCAGTAATTGCGAGGCCACTGGCTAATAACAATATATATAACAAGCGGATAAACATCTGCTGCGGCAGGTTACGCTGCACCCAGACGCCGGCCTGTACCGCAATAAATGCCAGTGGTGTGCAGTACAGCACCCGCAGAATATCGGCCGGGTCAAACTGACCGGTCAACCAGAATGCCGGTACTTTCAGCAGGTTCAGCACGGCAAAAAACACTGCACTGGTAGCGATATAGCTGACGGGCGGCAGTTGGCGCGCTAACAGATGCAACGACAACGGCGGGCCGCCGGCGTGTAATAAAGTGGAGCTGACGCCGCTGATAAACCCCAGGCTGATGCCGGCTTTAGCGCCGGCAAACAGGCTTAAATCGGCATTGCCGTAGAAATAACGCAGCGCAAACAGTGTCGCACCAATGCCAATAAACAGCTGCAATTGCTGAATGGTCACCAGCACCAGCACAAAGCTGGCGGCAACGATGCCAAGAATCGCCGGCAATAATAAAAACCGCAGCGCGGTCAGATCCCATTTATTCCAGCTGCTTTGCAGCGTAAAGGCATCACAAAGGATCAGCACCGGCAATAATAAGGCGAGCGCCCGATCAGCCGGAAATGCCAGTAATAACAAAGGCATGGCTAAAAGCCCCAGGCTGCCGGCAAAGCTGGTTTTGGAAATACCAGACAGCGTCACAGCGCCTGCCAGCGTCAGCCATTGCCACAGATCCATGGTTACAACTCCGATTGGCTGCCAAACGGTCATCCGGGATGGACCACCGACAGGTTCGGTGGTGATGGTTGATTATCCTACCGCATTCGCACTGACGGCACCGATGAAAAAACCGTGTAATAGTTTCGAATTTTTGCAACGCGGTTGTTTTGAGGGGGGGGCAGGCCCGCTATACCAGTCGGGCCGGGTCCAGTAACATCCGCAATTGCGCTTCGGGCAGACCGGATAATTCCAGCGCCACATCCAGCACTGGCCTTTGCTGCTGATAGGCTTGCTTGGCAATCTGTGCGGCTTTTTCATATCCAATCAGTGGATTGAGCGCAGTCACCAGGATCGGGTTCAGCGCCAGTGCCCGCGCGGTATGGTCGGCCCGTACTTTCATCTGGGCAATACATTGCCGGGCAAAGGCAGTACAGCTGCCGCTGAGTAAATCAATGCTGCCAAGCAGGTTATTGGCGACCAAAGGCAACATCACGTTCAGTTCAAAGTTGCCGGACTGGCCGGCGATGGTGATGGCGGTATCGTGTCCAATTACCTGAGCACAAGCCATTGCGACGGCTTCCGGGATCACCGGATTCACTTTCCCCGGCATGATGGAAGAGCCGGGTTGCAGCGCCGGTAACTCAATCTCTGCCAGTCCCGCCAGAGGGCCAGAGTTCATCCAGCGCAGGTCATTGGCTATTTTCAGCAGGGCCACCGCTAATGTTTTTAATACGCCGGAACACGCCACTGCAGTATCCTGCGTACCCATGCTAAAGAAAAAATTACCACTGGGCATAAAGCTGAGGCCGGTTAATTGACTGAGCTCCGCGGCAAAACGCAGCGCAAAACCCGGTGCTGCATTGACGCCGGTGCCCACAGCAGTACCGCCTTGCGCCAACTGTTGTAAACGCGGTAGCTGTTCCTGCAGCAATACTTCGACATGGTGCAGCTGCGCCTGCCAGCCGGCAAAAACCTGAGAAAATTTCACCGGCATCGCGTCCATCAGATGTGTGCGGCCGGTTTTTAAGATGGTGCCGGACAGTGCATTTTGCGTAGCAATGGCCTGCTGCAATTGTTGCAGCGCCGGCAACAGTTGTCCGTGAATGGCAATGGCTGCACTGACGTGAATGGCGGTCGGCACAGTATCGTTACTGCTTTGCCCCAGATTGACATGGTCATTTGGATGCACTGACTTACCAAGCGTTTGACTCGCCAGCGTCGCCAAAACTTCGTTGACATTCATATTGCTGCTGGTACCGGAGCCGGTCTGAAATACCGGTACCGGATACTGCGACCAATCCGGGTTTGCCAGCTGAGTGGCAGCAGCACTACTGATGGCGTCGGCAATGTCGGCATCGAGCAGGCCCAGCGCGCTGTTGCTGTGAGCGGCGGCCTGTTTAATCAATAACATGGCCCGGATGAACCCGGCCGGCATCGGGGTTTGGTTGATCAGAAAATTCTGCACTGCGCGTTGAGTCTGCGCCTGATACAAAGCGCTTTGGGGCACTTCAAGCGCCCCCATGCTGTCGTGTTCGGTGCGGGTGGTCATTAAATGTCCCTCTTTCTCTGCCAAAAGGGACAGTATAGGTCAGCCTGATGCAGCTGGCTTTACAGGCTGCCGACCAGTGCTTTTTCTGTCATGATCTGTTCGATTTCAGCCAGGCAGGCCGGGTCGTCGATGGTTGACGGAATACTGTATTCGCTGCCGGCGGCGATTTGCCTGAGCAGCTTACGCAGGATTTTGCCGGAGCGGGTTTTCGGCAAGCGTTTGACGATAATGGCTTTTTTAAAACAAGCCAAGGCGCCAATCTCTTTGCGCACCATGGCGGCCAGCTCGGTTTCCAACTCGGTTTCTGCGATATTGCTGCCGTTTTTCAGCAGCACCATCGCCAGTGGCTGCTGGCCTTTGATCGGTTCGTGGATGCCAATGACACAACATTCCGCCACGGCCGGGTGGCTGGCGACTATTTGCTCCATTTCGCCGGTCGACAGGCGGTGGCCGGCGACGTTGATGACATCGTCGGTACGGCCCATCACAAACAAATAACCGTCTTCGTCGAGGTATCCGCCGTCGCCGCTGGCGTAATAACCGGGAAAAGTGCGCAGATAACCGTCGACAAAACGTTCGTCATTGCCCCAAATGGTGCTGAGGCACCCCGGCGGCAGTGGCAACCGCACTGCGATATAACCCTGTTCGTTCGGGCCAAGCGGGCTACCGTCGTCGCTTAAAATCTCCACCTGATAGCCCGGCACCGGCACTGTGGCGGAACCGGCTTTGGCCGGTAACAGTGCGATGCCGGCCGGGTTAGCACTGATGGCCCAGCCGGTTTCGGTTTGCCACCAATGGTCAATCACAGGTTTACCGATTTTGTCGGTCACCCAATAATAAGTCGCCGGGTCTAAGCGCTCGCCAGCCATAAAAATGTACTTGAGCGCCGACAAATCATAAGTTTGCAGCAGCGCGTCCGGGTCTTCTTTACGCACGGCACGAAAGGCGGTCGGGGCGGCGAATAACACTTTGACTTTGTATTCAGCACAAAGCCGCCAGAACGCGCCGGCGTCCGGCGTAAACACCGGTTTACCTTCATACAAAACAGTGGTGCAACCGGCGAATAACGGCGCATAAACAATATAAGAATGGCCCACCACCCAGCCGACATCTGAGGCGGCAAAAAACACGTCGCCGGGGCCGCAGTCATAAATAGTACGCATGCTGTACGACAGCGCGACCGCATGGCCGCCGTTATCGCGCACCACACCTTTGGGCTTGCCGGTGGTGCCGGAGGTGTAAAGGATGTACAGCGGATCTGTTGATTGCACCGGCACACAAGCGACCGGATGCGCTTTGGTCAGCTCCAGGTGCCAGTCTAAGTCGCGGCCTGGTTGCATTTCTGCCAACAGTTGTTCGCGCTGGAAAATAATGCAGCTGGTGACCTGATGCTGCGCCAGCTCCAGTGCTTCATCCAATAAAGGTTTATAAGCAATCAGCCGGTTAATTTCGATACCGCAAGACGCGCTGACAATCACTTTTGGCGTGGCGTCATCGATGCGCAGCGCCAGTTCATGTGCGGAAAAACCACCAAACACCACTGAATGCACAGCGCCCAGTCGTGCCACGGCCAGCATTGCAATCAGCGCTTGCGGGATCATCGGCAGATAAATCACCACGCGGTCGCCTTTGCCAACGCCCTGTTGTTGTAGCACGCCAGCAAACAACGACACTTCATCCAGCAGCTGTAAATAACTGTACCGACGCTTGCTGCCGGTCACCGGCGAATCATAAATCAGCGCAGTCTGATTGCCGCGGCCTTGCTGTACATGACTGTCGAGCGCCAGGTAACAGCTGTTTAAGACGCCGTCGGCAAACCATTGGTAGTGGTCGGCGTCGGTTTGGCTGAGGATTTGTGTCGGGGCTTCGAACCAGTCAAGTTGCGCCGCTTCGCGCTGCCAGAACTGTTCCGGCGCTGCTGCGGCTTGCTGGTGCAGTTGTTGATAGCGTTGCAGTGGCAGATGTGGCTGTTGAACAGTGTTGGTCATGGCAGTGGTCCCGGCAAAAGTAACAGCTCAGAATGTAGCTGTTTTTTGCTGCCGGCGAACTTAGACTTTTGGCGGGGGCGGCTGCTGTTCAAACAGCACCCCTTGGGACTCAGAAGGGCGTCAGCAAGGTGCGGATCACCGGTTTGAGTGCAATCAGCACCGTTTCGCGGTCCAGCTGCGGATTGAGTACCCGGCGGATCATCAGGCCACCAAACAGCGCAAACATCACGCTGATACGGCTGTCGAGTTCAGTGTCCGGCAGGTCACGCACCAGGCTACCGTCGCGGCGCAGTAACTGTTTCATCAGCCGGCGCGCTTCGGTGTCGGACGCCTGCAGCGACAGCGCAACTTTGTCGTTGCGTGCCGCTTCGGAAATCATCTCCAGCTTTAACGCGCCTTTTTCTACGTCCAGATGTTTATCGACGCCATCTTCACAACCAATCAGCATCACATCCAGCAACGGGCCTTCCGCCTGCAGGAAACCGTTAAACACCGAAAACATCTCTTCCATATCACGCTGAATAATGGCGTCGATGATGGCGTCTTTGCTGTCGAAATAGTTATAGATATGGCCCGGGCTCATGCCGGCAGTTTTGGAGATCTCCGCCATGCCGGCACCATGGTAACCACGGCGGCGGAAGCAATCAGACGCGGCGTCCAGCACTTGCAGCCGCCGGCTTTGCGCCAGTTGCGGGTCTTGTCGTCTGGTTTTGCTGGTCATTTTGCTTCCTCCGTTTGGTTATTGCACTTTGGTGGTGGATTCAACCTGCCAGCCGCCACCGAGCGCTTTATACAGTCCCAGCTGTGCTTGCAGGTAATTCAGCTGTGCTGTCGCCAGCTGTTGCCGTGCGCTGTACCAGGTACGCTCGGCGTCCAGCAGTTGCAGATAACTGTCGGCGCCGGCATCAAACCGCGCCTGACTCAGCTGTTTACTGCGAAAACTGCTGCGTTCCAGTGCCTGCAGCGCATTCAGCTGGGCCTGATAACCGGCTTTGTCTGTCAGTTGGTCCGATACTTCGCGAAACGCCTGCTGAATGCTGTGCTGGTAAGTTTCGAGCGCGATAGTACGGTCTGTTTCTGCCAGCTGCAAGTTTGCCTGAGTGCGGCCCATGTTAAAGATCGGCAAACTGATGTTGGGCACAAAGCTCCAGCTGCCGCTGCCGCCGCTAAATAAGCCGCTCAGTTCATTGGACGCAGTACCGCTGCTTGCGGTCAGGCTGATCGACGGGAAAAATGCCGCCCGCGCCACACCAATATTGGCGTTGGCAGCTTTGAGCTGATGTTCGGCCTGCTGAATATCCGGCCTTTGTGTCAGCAGTAACGCCGGGCTGCCGGGCGCCAGTTCTGGCAGCTGCAGGCTAGGCTCTTGCAGCGACTGCTGTGCCGTCGGCAACCAGGCGCTGAGGTCGGCGCCGGGCTTGGCAACCAGTAACTGCAGCGCAGTTAAATCACGCTGCAGTAAACGCTGATAACGCGCCACATCGGCCTGACTGCTGGCCAGCAAGCTTTGCTGCTGACTGAGCGTCAGTTCGGATGCCGCGCCGAGCGACACTTTGCGCTCGGTCAGCTGCAGGCTTTGACGGAAACTTGCGGCGCTATGCTCTGCCAGTGTTAACAACTGCAGATTGCTGGCATAGCTGTACCAGCTGCCGGCGACTTCAGCCAGTAAACTGACCTGTGCCGCCTGCTGTGCCGCTTCACTGGCAAAGAGTTGCTGCAGCGCTTGTTCAGATTGATTGCGGACTTTGCCAAACAGGTCCAGCTCCCAGCTGCTGCCGACAGTGACGCTGGCCTGCTGCTGGACAGATGCACTGCCGTTTTGACTCAGATCTGCCGGCAGCCGTTGCCGGCTTTGGCTGGCGGATAAGTCCAGCGCCGGATAGCGGTTGCTGTCACTGATTTGGTAAAGCGCGCGTACCCGGTCGACATTGAGCACGGCAAGTTTCAGATCATGATTTTGTTTAAGCGCCTGCGTTAACAGCTGTTGCAGGCGCGGGTCCTCAAAAAAGGCCTGCCAGGACAAGTTGGCGGCCTGTGGGGCCGCTGTATCCGCTGGCGTTTGCGAATAAGTTGTCGGCACTGCGGCCGGAGCTGGCGGCAGCTCCGGTGCTAACGAACATCCGGTTAACGCCATGGCCGTCAGGATGCTGAGTGTTTTCAGCCGCAAGCAACGGGCCGTTTTTAATTGCAATACCATCAAAAGCTCCTTAACCCTGAGTGTTTGCGGTGGGTTTGGCCGGGAACAACCGGCGCACCAGCACAAAAAACAGTGGCACAAACACCACGGCCAGAATACTGGAGGCTAAAGTGCCGCCAATCACCGAAATACCCAGCGCGTTTTGCGCACCTGAACCGGCACTGGAAGCAATCGCCAGCGGGATCACGCCACAGATAAAGGCCATGGAGGTCATCAGGATAGGCCGCAAGCGCAGCCGCACTGCTTCGACCGCAGCATCGACCAGGCCTAAACCTTGTTCCATCCGCGCAATGGCGAACTCAACAATCAAAATGGCGTTTTTCGATGCCAGACCAATAGTGGTCAACAAACCAACCTGCAGGTAGATGTCGTTGGAGAGATTACCCACCAGTGCAGCGAGCGCAGCACCAAAGACCCCAAGCGGTACAATCATCATCACCGCTGCCGGTACTGACCAGCTGTTATATAAAGCGGCCAGACAGAGGAACACCACTAACAACGACAAGGCGTATAACATCGGCGCCTGGCCACCGCTCAAACGTTCCTGATAAGAAATACCGGTCCACTCAAAGCCGACGCCGGCAGGCAGCTGTTTCACCAGTTTTTCCATCTCGTCCATCGCCTGACCCGTGCTGTAACCCGGTGCCGCCGCGCCCTGAATTTCCATCGCAGAGAAACCGTTGTAACGTTCCAGCCGTGGTGAGCCATAACTCCAGTGGCTGCTGGCGAAAGCGCTGAACGGTACCATGTCGCCTTTGCTGTTGCGCACATACCATTTGCTTAAATCTTCCGGCGCCATCCGGCTGTCGGCCGTACCTTGCAGAAAGACTTTTTTCACCCGGCCGCGGTCAATGAAATCATTGACATAACTACTGCCCCAGGCAGTTGCCAGCGTGCTGTTGATACTGCTCTGGCTGACGCCCAGCGCTTCGGCTTTGGCTAAATCGATGTCGAGTTTGAGTTCCGGTGTATCTTCCTGACCATTTGGCCGCACACCGGCCAGCACCGGGCTTTTGGCTGCCATGCCCAGCAGCATGTTGCGCGCCTGCAGCAGTTGGTCGTGGCCAAGGCCGGCTCTGTCCTGCAGATAAATGTTAAAGCCGTTGGCGGTGCCAAGTTCCACTACTGCTGGCGGTGGGAAGGCAAACACAAAAGCTTCTTTGATGCTAGCGAAGTAGCCCATGGCTTTACCGGCGACGGCGCCGACATGCAGATCTGGCCGCTGCCGTTCATCCCAGTGTTTCAGGCTGACAAAGCCAATGGCGGCGTTTTGCCCTGAGCCGGCAAAACTAAAACCGGCCACGGTAAAAATCGACTTCACCGCTTCCTGTTGGTCGACCAGGAAATGCTGCTCCATTTTTTCGACCACGCCCAAGGTTTGTTCTGTGGTGCTGCCAGCCGGTAACACTACCTGATTAAACAAAATGCCCTGATCTTCGTCTGGTAAAAACGCCGATGGTAACTGACTGAATACATACAATAAGCCACCCAGAATCACGCCATACACCAGCAGATAACGTTTGCTTTGCGCAATCATCCGCGCGACAAAACTTTGTGTGCCCTGATTGGTTTTATCAAAACCGCGGTTAAAGCCGCCAAAAAACCGGCCGGCCAACGAAGTTGCATCGGGCACATGGCTGGGTTTTAACAAAGTAGCACAGAGCGCCGGCGTTAAAATCAGCGCCACCAGCACTGACAGTGCCATGGCCGAGACCAGCGTGATAGAGAACTGGCGGTAAATCACGCCGGTGGAGCCACCAAAAAACGCCATTGGCACAAATACCGCCGACAACACCATGGCTATACCCACTAAAGCGCCTTTGATTTCGTCCATCGATTTACGCGTGGCCTCAAGCGGCGACAGGTTTTCTTCGGTCATCACCCGTTCGACGTTTTCCACCACGACGATAGCGTCGTCAACCAGCAAACCTATCGCCAGCACCATGGCAAACATTGTCAGGGTGTTAATCGAATAGCCAAAGGCATAGAGGATGGCAAAAGTACCGAGCAGTACCACCGGCACCGCGATGGTGGGAATGAGCGTGGCGCGGAAGTTCTGCAAAAACAGGTACATCACTAAAAACACCAGCACTACTGCTTCAATCAGCGTATGGACCACTTTTTCAATCGACAGCGAGACAAACGGCGTGGTGTCGTATGGCACTACAGCTTTAAGGCCGGCCGGGAAATAAGGCGTTAAATCGGCTAAGGCTTGTTTGACGCCTTCAGCGGTATCGAGCGCGTTGGCGCCGCTCGCCAGTTTAATACCGATGCCTGAGGCCGGTTTGCCGTTGTAGCGCGCCACTACGTTGTAGCTTTCACCGCCGAGTTCAACAGTCGCAACATCACTTAACCGCACCGTGCTGCCATCTGCAGCGCTTTTCAGCAGAATATTGCGGAACTGTTCCGGCGTTTGCAGCCGGCTTTGTGCCGTGACGGTCGCGTTCAGTTGCTGGCCTGGTGCGGCCGGTAAACCACCCAGCTGACCGGCAGACACCTGGGCGTTTTGCGCCACAATGGCGTTGCTTACATCAGCCGGAGTCAGCTTAAAGTTTTGCAGTTTGGCCGGATCCAGCCAGATACGCATCGCATATTGCGAACCGAATAACTGCACCTCGCCCACACCTTCAACGCGCGAGATAATGTCCTGCACATTGGACGCGACATAATCGCCGATGTCGATGTTGGTCATGCTGCCGTCTTCCGAGACAAAACCAACCACCATCAGAAAGTTACGCGCGGATTTGGCGACAGTCACGCCCTGACGCTGCACTTCCTGCGGTAACAACGGTGTGGCCAGTGCCAGTTTGTTCTGCACCTGCACCTGCGCGATATCCGGATCAGTTTCGGCGTTAAAAGTCAGCGTCAGCGTGACCTGGCCGCTGGATTCCGAAGTCGACGACATATACATCAGGCCGTCGAGGCCTTTCATTTTTTGCTCAATAACCTGGGTGACAGTGTCTTCCAGCGTGCGGGCAGACGCGCCCGGATAAGTGGCGCTGACACTGATGGCTGGCGGCGCAATCGACGGGTACTGGGCCACGGGCAGGGCGCGGATCGCCAGCACACCGGCCAGCATCACCATAATGGCCAGTGCCCAGGCAAAAATCGGTCTGTTAATAAAAAAATGCGACATCAAACACCTCGCTTAACGGGCTGCAGCCGGCGCTGCTGTGGCAGAGCCGTTGCTTTTAGCAGTGGCAACTGCCGTTGAAGTGGCAGGCACTGCCTGTACCACAGCGCCTGGCCGCACTTTTTGCAGGCCTTCAACAATCAGCTGGTCGCCATCATTCAGGCCGGCGGTGACTAACCAGTTACTGCCGACAGTGCGGTTGGTTTGCAACACTCGTGGTTCGACTTTGCCGTCTTTACTGACCACCAGCGCCGTGGCTTCGCCTTTGGCATTGCGGCTGACACCGCGTTGTGGCACCAGCATGGCGTTTGCCTGCAGGCCTTCCTGCACAGTGGCTCGTACATACATGCCGGGCAGTAACAGCTGGTCCGGATTCGGGAAGCTGGCACGCAGCGTGACGGAGCCGGTATCCGGATTTACTGTGACTTCACTAAATTGCAGCGTGCCTTTGTGGGCGTATGTGGTGCCGTCTTCCAGTGTCAGGCTGACCTCAGTTTGGGTAGCCGCCTGGCCGAGCGAGCCTTTGGTCAGTGCTTGCTTCAGTGCCAGCAGTTCACTGCTTGATTGCGTCAAATCGATGTAGATAGGGTCCAATTGCGTCACAGTTGCCAGCGACTGACTTTGGCCGCTGCTGACCAGGGCACCTGTGGTCACGCTGGACTTGCCAATCTGCCCGCTGATCGGCGACAGCACTTTGCTGTAGCTCAGATTAATTTGGGCGTTGTTGATTTGCGCTTTGGCGCTTTGTAATTCGGCCTGAGCCTGCAGGTAAGCGGCTTCGGCTTCATCAAAATCCTGCCGGCTGACCGCTTTGATTTTCAGCAGTTCGCGATAACGTTCCGCTTTGGCTTTGTTGCTGGCGATATTGGCTTTGGCTTTGGCTTCGGCGGCTTTTGCACTTAACAGGGCGGCTTCAAAAGGGGCCGGGTCAATCTGATATAAGGCGGTGCCGGCTGTGACGGTACTGCCTTCAGTGAAGTGACGTGCCAGCACAATGCCGCTGACTTGCGGCCGGATCTCCGCAATTTGTGCGGCCTGCACCCGGCCTGGTAATTCACGGCTTAAAGTCACGTCCTGAGCCCGCAGAGTAACAACACCAACCGGCACCACGGCCGGGCCGGCGCCTTGTGCTGCAGGGGCGGGCTTACCACAAGCGGATAAAAATAAGGCGCTGGCGAGCAAAGTCACAACGCTTGGCAGCAGAGGTTGCGAACGACGAATAGGCTGCATGGGAACAATCTCCAAATTAGAGTGAACGTTCATTCTAAATTTGGTTGCTGAAAAAAGCAACGGGGAGAATTGTCAGGATTGGGTAAATGTTGCATAAAGAATCTTAACTGGTACTAGGGCGTGTTGACGTTTGGTGGTTAGGTTTTGTTCGAATTGGTGGCGCTTTGGGCGCGAAACGAGGCGCGTGGCATAGTCATTCTATGTGAGCAACGAGTGACAAAGCCCA